>DASZQQ010000413.1:0-5426 GCA_035549595.1 Caulobacteraceae bacterium | reverse complement strand
AGAAGCGAGGCCAGTTCATGCACTACGCCCTGGTGCGCGAGAGCCTGGTCAACACCCTGAACGGCTTCGTCCAGGAGGTCTGCCCGGTCGCCAAGCCGCTGAAGCGCGAGAGCCGCCGGCTGAAGGCGAAGCCCTCGTGATCAGCCTCACCAGCTTCCGCGGCGAGGTCGGCCGGCGCGCCTATGCGATCGCCGCGCCGGCGGCGTTCCTCAGCCAGCACCTCGTCGTGGCCGCCGCCTTCGCCGCCGAAGGCCGGCCTTTGCCGACGCCCTGGTGGTTCTGGCTCACGCCGATGCGGAGCTTCCTGAACGCTCCGTTCATGCCGCCACCGGCCCTGTTGGCGGCCATGGCCGCAACCCTGGCCGCGGACTGGGTCCAGGTGTCCCTCGCCTTCCGCCGCGCCCAGGGCGCGCGCGCCCATGGGGGACTCGCCACCCTGGCCGTCGTCCCGGGCCTGCAGATCCTGGTCATGGCCTGGCTGGCGGTGGCGCCCGGCCGCCCCGCGCCGGAGCCGGAGACGGAGCCCTCGCCGCCTGCGGTGACCGGGCGCGCCACGCCCTTGGCCATCGTCCAGGGCATGCTGGCCGGCGCCGCGCTGTCGGTGGCCGCGGTGTTCCTGGGCGCCGTGGTCCTCAAGACCTACGGCCTCAGCCTGTTCCTGTTCGCACCCTTCCTGATCGGCCTGGCCAGCGCCTTCCTGGCCAACCGCAGGGGACGGATCGGCACGGGCGCCACGATGCTGGTGGTCATGGGCGCCCTCGGCCTCGGCGCCCTGGCCCTCCTGGGGGTGGCGCTCGAGGGGGTCGTCTGCATCGTCATCGCCTCGCCGCTGATCGCGGTCGCCGGCGTGCTGGGGGGCCTGCTGGGCGAGGCGCTGGCGGTGCGGGGCCGCGACCGGGGCCGCGCCACGGCGAGCAGCGTCGCCGTGCTTCCGCTCCTGATGCTGGTCGAGCTGGCGGCGCCGCCGCACGCGACCTTCACAAGCGCCGAGAGCATCGATGTCGGCGCCCCGCCCGCCGCCGTGTGGGACTCCATCGTCCACATGGGACCGATCCCGGGGGGGCCGGCGGCGCCGTTCCGTTGGGGCCTGGCCTATCCGGTGCGCGGCGTGATCTACGGCAGCGGTGTCGGCGCTGTGCGCCTCGGGGTGTTCTCCACCGGCAAGGCCTACGAGCGCGTGACCGAGTGGCGACCTGACCGCCGGCTGACCTTCATCGTGCTCAGCGACCCGCCGACCATGCGCGAGCTCAGCCCCTATGCGCACGTCGATGCTCCGCACGTGAAGGGCTACTTCCGGACGACCGACGCGCGCTTCGACATCGAGGCGCTGCCGGGCGGACGCAGCCGCCTCACCCTGACCACCCATCACGAGCTGGACCTCGAGCCGGCCCTCTACTGGACGCCGATCGCGCAGTGGGCCGTGCACGCGAACAAGCGCCGCGTGCTGGCGCACTTCGCGGCTCAGGCGGAGCGCTGGAGCCGCACGACGCTCGCCACCGCGGCCAGGCAGACGAGGTGATCGAGAACGGCGTGGCGCGGCTTGGCCTATCGATCGCAAGGCTTCAAGCTCGGCCGCCTGGGACCGCAGAATTCGGGGGTGTGGCGTGATCGCCTATTCGACGCTCGGCGTGAACGACATGGATCGTTCGATCGCCTTCTACGACGCGGTGTTCGCCCCGCTGGGCGCGGCGCGCGAGGCCACCAGCCCGACCTGGACCGGCTATGTGCGCGCCGGCGACCGCGGGCGGTTCTTCCTGACGCGCCCCTGGGACCGGCAGGCGGCGACGCACGGCAACGGCGCCATGCTGGCGTTCCTGGCCGAGGACCGAGCGGCCGTCGACGCCTTCCACGCCGCCGCCCTCGCCCACGGCGGCGCCTGCGAAGGCCCGCCCGGCGTCCGCGAAGGCATGAATCCCGTCTTCTACGCCGCCTACGTCCGCGACCCCGACGGCAACAAACTCTGCGCCTTCGTCCGCAAGTGATCCCGCCCGTTGCGACGCTCCAATTTGGACCACGAAGCACGCGAAGCACACGAAGGTCCGGTCAATAGACCAAGCGCTTCAGCCCTTGCCGGAACATCGGAACGTTGAAATTCATCAGGAAACCCAGACTGTGACCCGACAGCTTGAGGTATGTGTGCAGTTGGGCCCAATGGAGGCGCGTGAGCGCCTCGACCGCTTTGACTTCGACCACCACGACTTCCTCGACCAACAGGTCCAGACGGTAGCCAGCGTCGAGAGTGAGCCCTTCGAACACGATGGGCAGGCCAACCTGGCGTCGCACCGCGACGCCCATTTGGGTCAACGCGTGTGCAAGACAGTGTTCGTATGTCGACTCGAGAAGACCGGGCCCAAGGGCCCTGTGCACTCGAAAGCCGGCATCAACGACGATCTTCGCCACCCGCTCGATGTGGGGCGAAAGGGAGCCGACCCATTCGTGTGCTTCGTGTGCTTCGTGGTCCAAGATACAACCTTTCCGCGCCCTACCGCCGAAGTCAACGCGTGTGTAAGTCCACGACACCGCCCCCGTCCTTGACCTTGCGGGGGCTTTGAGCGCATAAGCCGCGGCTTCCGGCGCAAGCTTGCTCGCGCCTCCACCGCCACGACCCCCTATCTCAGGGACGAGGGCGGCGAGGACCTCCGTCCGCGTGATCGCGCACGGGGGTTGTTCCCGTTTGGGGACATGTCTCGTCGGGGGCGCAGGGCGACGTTTGGGCCAAAGAGGTGTTTCGATGTTCGAAGGTCTTTCCGAACGGCTGACAGGGGTGTTCGACCGGCTCGCCGGGCGCGGCGTGCTGTCGGCCAAGGACATCGACGAGGCGATGCGCGAGGTGCGCGTGGCCCTGCTCGAGGCCGACGTCGCCCTGCCGGTGGTGCGCGAGTTCATCGAGAAGGCCAAGGCCAAGGCCGAGGGCGAGGCGGTCATCCGCTCGGTCAAGCCCGCCGACCAGGTGGTCAAGATCGTCTACGACGGCCTGGTCGAGATGCTGGGCGGCGACGAGGCCGAGCCCCTGCGCCTGGCCCTGAACCCGCCGACCGTGATCCTGATGGCCGGCCTGCAGGGCTCCGGCAAGACCACCATGTCGGCCAAGCTGGCGCTGCGTCTTTCCAAGATGGAGCGCAAGAAGGTGCTGATGGCCTCGCTGGACGTGCGCCGTCCGGCCGCCATGGAGCAGCTCGCCATCCTGGGCAAGGAGGCGCAGGTCGAGACCCTGCCGATCGTGCAGGGCCAGGCCCCCGCCGACATCACCCGCCGCGCCCTCTCCGCCGCCCGCCTCGGCGGCTTCGACGTGCTGATCCTCGACACCGCCGGCCGCACCACGCTGGACGAGGCGATGATGAGCGAGGCGGCCGAGGTGGCGAAGATCGCCCAGCCGGCCGAGACCCTTCTGGTCGCCGACAGCCTGACCGGCCAGGACGCGGTGCGCACGGCCAAGGCCTTCCACGAGCGTCTGCCGCTGACCGGCCTTGTCCTGACCCGCGCGGACGGCGACGCGCGCGGCGGCGCGGCCCTCTCGATGCGGGCCGTCACCGGCCTGCCGATCAAGTTCCTGGGGAGCGGCGAGCGGATCGACGCCCTCGACGCCTTCGACGCTCGCCGGGTCGCCGGCCGGATCCTCGGCCAGGGCGACGTCGTGGCCCTGGTGGAGAAGGCCGCCGCCGACCTCGACCAGGCCAAGGCCGAGGCCATGGCCAAGCGCATCGCCAAGGGCCAGTTCGACCTCGACATGCTGGACGACCAGCTGGCCCAGATGGAGCGCATGGGCGGCATGGAAGGCCTGATGGGCCTGTTGCCCGGGGTGCAGAAGGCCAAGAAGCAGATCGCCGAGGCCGGGCTGAACGACAGGATGATCCGCCGCCAGCGCGCGATCATCGGCTCGATGACCAAGCTCGAGCGCCGCAAGCCCGACGTGCTGCAGGCCTCGCGCAAGCGCCGCATCGCCGCCGGCGCCGGCGTCGACGTGGCCGAGGTCAACCGGCTCCTGAAGCAGCATCGCCAGATGCAGGACGCCTTCAAGATGATGGCCAAGGACGGCGGCCGCGGCCTCGCCCGCATGGCCCAGATGATGGGCGGCGGCGGCATGGACCGGCTGAAGGCCATGGGCGGCGGACGCCTGCCCGAGCCCGGCGGCGCGCCCGGCAATCTTCCCGGATTGGGGGGCGGCGGCCAGGCCCCGAACCCCAATTCCCTTCCCGGCCTGGGCGGTCTGCCCGGCTTCAACCCGTTCAAGAAATCCTGAACGTCACCTAGGACTACGTACGACCCATGCTGAAGATCCGTCTCGCCCGTGGCGGCGCCAAGAAGCGCCCCTACTACTCGATCGTCATCGCCGACAGCCACTCGCCGCGCGACGGCCGCTTCATCGAGAAGGTGGGCGCCTACAACCCGCTCTTGAAGAAGGACGACCCGCAGCGCGTGACGCTGAAGGCCGAGCGCATCGCCGAGTGGCTCGCCAAGGGCGCCCAGCCCACCGACCGCGTCGCCCGGTTCCTGTCCACGCAGGGCCTCGCCAAGTGGAGCGCCAGCTCGAACCCGAAGAAGGGCGAGCCGCACGCCAAGGCCAAGGAGCGCGCCACCGAACGCGCCGAACGCGCCGCCGCTGCTGAGGCCGCCGCCGCCGAAGCCGCCGCTGCGCCTGCGGTCGAGGAGGCGCCCGCCGAAGAAGCCGCCCCGGTCGAAGAAGCGCCCGCCGTGGAAGCCGCCGCCGAGGAAGCTCCGGCTTCGGAAGCCCCGGCCGAAGAAGCCTCCGAAGGCTGAGCCTGAGCGACGACCGCCTCATTCTCGTCGGCCGGGTCGCGGGCGCCTTCGGCGTCAAGGGCGACGTACGCATCACGACGTACACGGAAGATCCGCTCGCCCTGGCGGCGTACCGCGATCTGAAGCGCGAGGACGGCTCGCCCGGCCTGACGCTGCTCTCGGCCCGACCGGCCAAGGGCGGCCTCGTCGGCCGCGCCGAGGAGATCGAAACGCGGGAGGAGGCCGAGGCCCTGCGCGGCCTTCGCCTCTACATCCCGCGCGACGTCCTGCCCGAACCGGACGAGGACGAGTTCTACCTCGCCGACCTGATCGGCCTGGAGGCGCGAGATGGCGCCGGCGCCGTGATCGGACGGATCAAGTCCGTGCAGGACTTCGGCGCCGGCGACCTGCTGGAAATCGCCCCGTCCGAGGGCGGCCCGACCTGGTGGCTGCCGTTCACGCGCGAGGCCGTCCCCGAGGTGCGCCTCGGCGACGGCTACGTCGTGGCGGTGAGGCCGGTCGAGACGGAGTGACCCTCCCTCCCCCTTGTGGGTGTTCAGACTGGAGAGATCCCTGACAGGTGTTCGGAGACATCCCTGACACATTGGGCATGAGTCGATGGAGGCTTCATGCCGTTCAAGGAGCGGTCCGTGGTGGACGATCGGGAGGAGTTCTGCCGCTTGGCGCAA
>DASZQQ010000412.1:0-34819 GCA_035549595.1 Caulobacteraceae bacterium | reverse complement strand
GTCGAGGAAGGCGGCGACGCCCGGCCGGATGCGGGCGACGACGGTGCTGCCGGCGACGACGGCGTCCCCCACCTCCAGCGGCAGCCGCTCCAGCCGCCCGGCGACGGGGGCGGAGACGACGTAGCTGCGCCGCACCCGCGCCATGCCCTGGTCGGCCACGGTCTCGGCGATCGGACCGGTGCGCACGCTCGCCGTCTCGACCTGCAGCGGCCGGGGCCAGAACAGGAAGGCGAGCACCGCCGCGGTGGCCGCGGCAAGGCCGGCGATGACGATCCAGCGGGTGTTCGATCTGCGGGCCATGATCACTCGCGGGTCTTGAGCACGGACACCAGGTCGAGCGTCCAGACGCGGCGGCCGACGAGGACGGCGGCCAGGATGACGGCCACCAGATAGGCCGAGAAGGCGATCCCGTAGCCCCGGGCGGAGATGATCATCGGCAGCTGCATCTCCTGGCGCGAAAACGCCGCCGACAGAAGCTGCGCGAGTCCCAGGCCGCCCGCCACCCCGACCGGCGTCGCCAGCAGGGCCAGGAACATCAGCTCGCCCAGCAGGATGTAGGCGCACTCGGCCGGGCTGAAGCCGAGCACCCGGAGCGTCGCCAGGTCGCGGCCGCGGTCGGCCAGGGCGATGCGGCTGACGTTGAAGGCGACGCCGAAGGCGATCGCCGCCGCGAAGCCGGCGAAGAACGACATCTCCACGGTCAGCACGCTCATCATCGTCGTGCGGTAGGAGGCGACCGTGTCGGCGCGCGAGGCGGCGCCGACGATGGCCGGCGCCCTGGCGATGGCGGCGTAGAAGTCGGCCCGCCGGTCCGGCGCCAGCAGCAGCTCGGCCGAGGAGGCCAGGTCCCCCTGGCCCAGCAGCCGGCCGAGTTGGCGGCGGTCCATGTAGATGGCGAGGCCCGAATAGTCCTGGGCGAGGCGGTCGACGCGCAGCAGCGCCTTCGGCCGGCTCTCCTCGGCCACCTCCACTTCGACGGCGTCGCCGGGACCGACGTCCAGCCGCCGCGCCAGGGCCGCCGACAGCACCACCCCGCCGCCGAGCGGGCGCACCGCGCGGTCGGCGGCGTCGAGCGGGCGCGTCAGCCGCCCGCCCTCGCCCAGCCCCTCGATGTAGGCCTTCTGCTCGCGGCCGTTGGCGCGCAGATAGACGGCCGCATAGCGGACCGGCTCGGCGGCGGCGACGCCCGGCAGCCGAGCGAGGTCGGCGGCGACGGCCGCGTCCCTGGCCTCGGCGAAGGTCACGACGTCGGTCCAGTGGCGGGCGCGGAAGTAGGCCTGGTCGAGGATCTCGTCGAAGCTGCCGAACATGAACTGCGAGCCGACGAGAAGGGCGAGGCTGACGCCGAGACCGCCCAGCGTCAGGGCCGCGCGGCCCGGGTAGCGCTCCAGGTTGCGCACGATGATGCGCGTCGGCTGGTCCAGCACGCGCCACAGCGGCAGCCGCTCGACGAGCCCCTTGCGGTAGGCCGCCGGGGCCGGCGGCCGCATGGCGACGGCGGGGCTGAGGCGCGCGGCGCGGCGCACGGCCAGGACCGAGCCCGCCGCGGCGGACGCAGCCGAGATCGCCGCCGAGACGCCGAACGCGGTCCAGGAAAAGCGCAGCTCCAGGTGCGGGTAGCGCATGTAGTTGGCCAGGAGGGCGGTCACGTTGCGCGCCATCCAGAGACCGATGACGCCGCCGGCGGCCGCGCCCAGCAGGCCGATCAGCGCGGCCATGCGCAGGTAGACCGAGGCGGCGGCGAAGTCGCCGTAGCCGAACGCCTTCAAAAGCCCGATCTGCTCGCGCTCGGTGTCGACGAGGCGCCCCAGGACCATCTGCACCAGGGCCGCCGCGACGATCAGGAACACCGGCGGGATCACCCAGGCGACGATGCCGAACCGGTCGATGCGGTCTTTCTGGAACTTGTTCGACACCTGGTCGGCGCGACCGACGGCGGGGACGCCGCCGTAGGGGGCCAGCAGGCGGTCCACCGCCTTCAGCACGGCCGGCGTGCTGGTTCCCGGCGCCAGCTTCAGGGCCACGGCGCTGAACGCGCCGCCCAGGCCCGTGGCCTTCTCGACTGCCGCCCTGGGCCCCCAGAAGACGCCGTTGTGCGCATCGTCCGGCATCATCGAGGCCGGGGCCGGCACATAGACGTACTCGGGCGACAGGACCGAGCCGACGATGGTGAAGCTCATCTGCCGCCCGTCGATGACCATCGTCAGGCGCTCGCCCAGGCGCACGTGGGCCGCGTCCAGGAAGGTCTTCAGCGCCACCGCCTCGTCGGTTCGGTTCGCGTCCGGATAGCGCCCCTGCATCAGCACCAGCCGGTTCAGTGCGGCTTCCGGCCGGTCCGGCAGCGCGATCAGGGTCGCCGTGGCCGGCCGCAGCACCCCCGGCAGCTGCATCAGGCCCCGCTTCAGCGCGCGCGGATCGACAGCGAGCACGCCGTCGATGCGGGCCAGGTCGTCGGCGACGAAGCGCGGCGCGCGCTTGGCCTGGGCGAAGACGTCGGCGAACCGGGTCTGGGCGTAGTAGCGCTGCTGGGCGCTGACCAGCGCCGCCTGGGCCGAGAAGGCCATCACCGCCACGGACACGCCGCAGGCGATCAGGAGGGCGATGGCGCCGACCTGGAACCGCATCCGCAGCAGGTCTCGCAGGAGCTTCCGGTCGAGCGCGCGCATCCCGTCTGCATCTGAGGGCCAGGGTCGCCTCCATCTGGCGCCCGTGGATCGGCCGCGCCTTGACGCGGGTCAACCCCCGCGACGCCGTGCAAGCTGGACGGGAGTCGCCCCGCCGAACGGCGGCGGTGTCTGGACGCACAGCCCCGAAGCGTCACATTCTCGCCCGCAGCCGGCGCCACTCGCCGGGCGCTGGGAGTCGGGGAGTGTCCGCCGCATGATGTCCGGGAAGATCAGAGAGGCGCTGCGTCCGGCCCGGGTGCTGCTGCTCGCCCTCGTCGCCGGCGTCGTGGCCACTTTCCCGGCCGATCACGGCGACGCGCGGCCGAAGAAGCCGCCGGTCGTCACCCCCCCTCCGCCGGCGCCGCCCCCGCCGCCGATCCAGCCGGCGACGCTGAACGACCGCCTGATCGCCGACGCGGCGGCCTACCAGGCCTATCTGCAACGCGTGACGGCCGTGTCGCCCGCGTTCGTCGACGGCGCCGGTGTGGCGGCCTCCTTGCGCGTCGGGTCCGGCTACGAGCCGGCGGCCCTGGTGCGCGGCGCGGCCGCCTTCGGCGCCCTGGCGGCCCTGCGCGAGCCCACCTTCGTCGCCGCGATCCGCGCCGCGGGCCCGACCCCCCAGGCCCGCTACGTGCTCCTGAACCGGCTGATCGCCGAGCCGGGCTACGTCTTCACCTTCCCCGGCGCCGACCGGGCCGCGCTCTACGCCAAGCAGGCGATCGGCATCCAGGGCCTGCGGCTGATGGCCGTGGGCCAGGCCGTCAAGCAGTCGGCCTACGACGTTCAGCACTCGGCCTGGTCGAAGGAGATGGTGGTCGATCCGGCCGGTCGCCTGGCGGCCGTGAAGAGCGCCGGCGCGGCGGCCATGTCCCCCGCTCCCGACGTCGCCGCGACGCTGAAGAGCGAGCTGGTCGGCGCCGCGCCGATGGGCCTTCCCTCCGGGCCGACGGTGACCTACGAGACGCCGCTGATCGCCAAGGCGATGGCGCTGGCCGCCTTCGCCGCCGCCGGCGAGGCGGGCGATGCGGCCTACGAGCGGCTAATGTACCTGACCAGCGAGCGCAACACCGCCTACTGCCTGGCCGAGGCCAAGATGAACCTCAACCAGTGCCTGGCGGTCGCCAAGCCGCACTACGAGGACATCTTCTGCCTGGGCCAGCACGCCATGATCGACACAGGCGTGTGCCTGGCTCGCGGCGGCGGCGGCCTGATGACGATCTCGATGCGCGTCCAGCCGCTGAAGCTGAAGCCGCCGGCCAGGGTCGCGGAAGCCGGCCGCCACCCCGCCCGCCGTCACCGCTGACCCTCCGCGGTCGGCGCAAACGACCCTTGCCTGACGGCGGCGGTTGATTCCACTCTGGATGGAAAATCCGGGGGGCGGGCTTTGGGACGGAAACTCATCGCGGTCGCGGCCGCCATCGCGGCGGCCGTCGTGGCCCTGCAGGCGCAGGCCGCCCACGCCGCCGGACCGGCCCGCTGCGGTCTGATCCGCATCGCCGAGCTGCCCGTCACCATGGACGGCCTGACGCCGACCGTGCCGGTGAAGATCAACGGGTCGGACATGCGGCTGGTGGCCGACAGCGGCGCCTTCTACAGCCTGATCTCGCCCGGCGCCGCGGCCGAGCGGCGCCTTAGCCTGCACGCCACCAACCTCACCATCCGCGGCCTGGGCGGCGACGCGGCGGTGTACGTGACCACGGTGAAGACCTTCACCCTGGCCGGGGTCGACCTCGCCAACATCCAGTTCCTCGTCGGTGGCAGCGAGGCGGCGACCGGCGGGCTTCTGGGCCAGAACGTGCTCGGCCTCGCCGACGCCGAGTACGACTTCGCCGGCGGCGCCATCCGCCTGATGAAGCCGCACGACTGCCCCTCCAACCAGGTCCTGGCCTACTGGGCGTCGGGCAAGCCGATCTCGCAGCTCGAGATTCGCGCCCCCGATCCCGTCGACCCGCAGACCACGGGCTACGTCGAGGTCAACGGCGTGAAGCTGAGGGCCGTGTTCGACACCGGCGCCAGCCACTCGATGCTGACCCTGGCGGGCGCCGCCAAGGCCGGGCTCAAGCCGGGCGCGGCGAGCGTCTCGGACGCCGGCTATGTGCGCGGGCTCGGCCGTCGCCTGGTCAGGAGCTGGATCGGCACGGTCCAGACGCTGAAGATCGGCGACGAGGAGGTGCGCACGACGCGGCTGCGGATGGGCGACTTCGATCTGAACGGCGCCGACCTGCTGCTGGGAGCCGACTTCTTCCTGTCGCACCGGGTCTATGTGTCGAACCGCCAGCACCGGATGTACTTCACCTACAACGGCGGGCCGGTGTTCAACCTCGAGAGCGGGGCCATGGTCCAGCAGGGCGGCGAGGCGCCCAAGGCGTCCCTGCCGACGAGCGACGGCCGCGCCGAGCCGACCGACGCCGAGGGCTTCGCGCGCCGGGCCGCCGCGGAGGCGTCGCGGCGGGACCTCGCGCACGCCCTGGCCGACTTCGACCAAGCGGTGAAGCTGGCTCCGGCCGAGCCCCGCTACCTGTGCGAGCGCGGCATGGCGCACTGGGAGGACCGCAAGGCCGACGCGGCCCTCGCCGACTTCGACCAGGCGCTGAAGCTCAAGCCGGACGACGCGGACTGCCTGATCGCCAGGTCGCAGATGCGCGCGGGCCTCGACCGGCGCCAGGGCGCGCTGGACGACCTCGACGCCGCCGTCCGGGCCCTGCCCGCGCCCGCCGACGATCGGTTGACCGTGGCCAGGCTCTACCTGCGGCTGGACGCCTTCCAGCCGGCGATCGGACAGTTCGACGCCTGGATCGCCGCGCACCGCGAGGACAGCCGCCGTCCGGAAGCGCTGGACGGCCGCTGCCGCGCCAGGGCCCTGCTCGGGACCGACCTCGACAAGGCGCTCTCGGACTGCAGCGCCGCGATCGGCTCGGGGCCGAAGTCGTCGGAGTTCCTGACCGACCGGGGCATCGTGCGCCTTCGTCGCGGCGAAGCGGACAAGGCGCTGACCGACTTCCAGGCCGCCATCGCCATCGACGCCGCCGACGCGCGGGCGCTCTACGGCCGGGGCCTGGCGCGGGTGAAGCTGGGCAAGGCGGCGGAGGGTCAGGCCGACATCGCCGCGGCCACCCAGCGCGAGCCGGTGCTGGCCCCGCGCTGGCGCCGCCTCGGCATCGCCCCCTGACTGGAGCTCCTGCCCTGCCCAGCGGGAACGGCTAGAGTGAGCCCGTGGCCCTCACCAGCGTCATCCAGCCGTACGATCCGTCCTGGCCCGCGCAGTTCGCGGCCGAGGTCGCGCGGCTGTCGCCGATCTTCGGGGCCGCGCTGGTGCGGATCGACCATGTGGGCAGCACGGCGGTCCCGGCCCTGGCGGCGAAGCCGGAGATCGACCTCCTCGCCGTCGTGGACGAAGCCGGCGACCTCGAGCAATGGACCCGGGCGTTCGCGGCGCTCGGCTACCGCAGAGGCGGCGATCTCTCGCCCGGCCACCGCTTCTTCAAGCGCGACGTCGACGGCGTCCGCACGCACAAGGTCCACGTCTGCGACCTCGGCCATGCGAGCGTCGGCGAGATGCTCGCCTTCCGGGACCATCTGCGGGTCGACGCCGCGGCCCGGGACGCCTACCAGGCGCTGAAGCTCCGGCTGGAGCGCGAGAACACCGACGGCATCGGCCAATACCTTGCGGGGAAGCAGCCGTTCATCGAGGCCGTGCTGGCCCGCATCGCGTCGGCGTAGCCTCGCCGGCGCCTGCGGCGTCCAAGCCCCGTTGCAATGACGCGCGCACGCGTGTATCTAGCCGCACCCAATTTCTGGCCCTGCTCGCGGGGTCGTTCGCTCCTCGCCGTGCGGGCGTTCCCTCGCGCGGCGGTTTCGTTTTCGAGGCAAGGCCATGGCCGAAATCGTCCTGAACGTCGAAGTGCGCGACCGCGCTGGCACCGGAGCCGCGCGCGCGGCCCGCCGCGAGGGCAAGGTCCCGGGCGTGCTCTACGGCGGCGATCGCGACCCGGTCGGCATCGCGGTGAAGTCGAACGAGTTCCGCAAGGCGCTCTACACCGGCAAGCTGCTGGGCCACCTCGTGACCCTGAAGTACGGTGAGGAGACCCAGCCGGTCATCGCCAAGGACGTCCAGTTCCACCCGGTGACGGACGAGCCGATCCACTTCGACCTCTACCGCGTCGGCGAGCACCAGCTGGTCCGCATCGCCGTGCCCGTGCACTTCCGCAACCAGGAAGCCTCGCCGGGCATCAAGCGCGGCGGCGTGCTGAACATCAACGTCCACGAGCTGGAAGTGATGGCGCCGGCCGACCACATCCCGGAAGAGGTCGTGATCGACCTGACCGGCCTGGACATCGGCGACACGATCGCCGCGGCCCAGATCGTCCTGCCGCAGGGCGTGCAGGTCTCCGCCAAGGACCGCGACGCCATCGTCGCCTCGATCGCCACCTCGTCGGCGATGCAGGCCGAAGAGGCCGCCGAGGGCGAAGGCGAAGCCGAAGCCTGATCCGACGCGGGTCCGGGCGGCTTCCGGCGCCGCCCGCCCCTCCGACCGACGGGTGGGCGCACCGTCTCCGAGCCGCTCCGCGCCCGGACCCCGGGCCGCGGTGAACCGCTGAAAGCGCTGCCATGCTGATCCTCGCCGGCCTGGGCAACCCAGGCGCGAAGTACGCCAAGAACCGCCACAACATCGGGTCGATGGCCGTCGACGCCATCGCCCGGCGCTGGGACTTCTCGTCCGAGCGCGCGCGCTTCTCGAGCCTGACGCGCGAGGGCACGATCCCCTCGCCGGAGGGCCCGGTCCGGGCCCTGATCCTGAAGCCGCAGACCTTCTACAACGACAGCGGCCGGGCCGTGTCGGAGGCGATGAAGTTCTTCAAGCTGACGCCGGACGACGTGGTCGTCTTCTATGACGAGATCGACCTGGCGCCGGGCCGCTTCCGGATGAAGACCGACGGCGGCGCGGCCGGCAACAACGGCATCCGCTCGATCGCCGCGCACATCGGGCCGGAGTTCCGCCGCGCGCGCATGGGCACCGGCCATCCGGGCCACAAGGACCTGGTCCAGGGTCACGTCCTGTCGGACTTCCACAAGGCCGACATGGTCTGGGTGACGCCGCTGATCGACGCCTGCGCCGACGCCCTGCCGTTCCTGGCCATGGGCGACGACGAGCGCTACCAGGCCGAGGTGATGCGCCTGGCGCCTTCGCCGAAGCTGGATCCCCGCGCCGCCGCCCGGCAGTCGGACTGAAAGGCGTCGCGATTGACCGGCCCGCGGCCGCCGTGGGAATGAGGGCCGAAACCTCGATGAAGGACTGACATGTTCGGCCAGTTCAGCCTGGGCCTCCTGGGCCTCTCGCTGCTGTTCTCGATCGCGCTGTGCGTGCACGTCGTGCGCACGAACCAGCAGATGTACTGGCTGTGGATCATCCTGATGTTCCAGCCGCTCGGAGGCCTAGTCTATCTCGTGGCCGTGGTCGTGCCCGGCGTATTCGGCGGGACCACCGCCCGGCGCCTGGGCCAGGCCGCGCGCGAGACCCTGGACCCGACGCGCGAATACCGTCGCGCCAAGGCCCTGTGCGACGACGCCCCGACCGTGGCCAACCAGATGCGCCTGGCCAACGCCGCCGCCGCGCTCGGCCGCCACGACGAGGCCGAGAAGCTGTTCGGCCAGGCCCTCACCGGCATCCACGCCGACGATCCGGCCCTGCTGCTGGGCCGCGCCAACGCCCTGATCGAACTGGGCCGCTACGGCGAGGCCCTGCCGCTGCTCGACAAGCTGGACGAGGACGCCGGCCACGGCCGCACGCCCCAGGCCGCGCTGGCGCTGGCCCGCACCTACGAGGGCCTTGGCCGCATGAGCGAGGCCGAACCGGCCTACCAGTGGGCGTCCGAGCGCCTGCCGGGCCTGGAGGGCCTCGCCCGCTATGCCGCCTTCCTGGCCCGCGCCGGCCGCAAGGGCGAGGCGCGCGACATCGTCGCGGAGATCGACAAGCGGGTCGAGCGCACCCGCGGCGCCTTCCGCGCCGAAGCCCGCGCCTGGCGCGACCTCGCCGCCCAGGCGCTCTGAATTCAGGGGACATGATCCCGCCAGGGTTCGTGTCCCCCGCGATTTGAAACCACGAAACACACGAAAGGACACGAAACGGGCATGCGGGCGCAGCCGTAGCGAGCCGGCGCTTTCGTGTTCTTTCGTGTAATTTCGTGATTCCAGGAAAGCCGCGTTCGCGGGGCCTGCGGCGGTGGGGAAGCCTCCGGTTCCCCTTTTCGCGGCCGATGTGCTAGGTCGCGCGACCCTTGCTGATCCCAGAGAGCTGAAGAAACGCCGTGGCCCTTAAAGTCGCCATCGTCGGCCTGCCGAACGTCGGCAAGTCGACCCTGTTCAACGCCCTGACCCAGACCGCCCAGGCCCAGGCGGCGAACTATCCGTTCTGCACCATCGAGCCGAACGTCGGCGACGTGGCCGTGCCCGAGCCCCGGCTGGACGCCCTGGCGAAGATCGCCGGCTCGAAGGAGATCATCCCGGCCCGCATCAACTTCGTCGACGTGGCCGGCCTGGTGCGCGGGGCATCCAAGGGCGAGGGCCTGGGCAACCAGTTCCTGGCCAACATCCGCGACTGCGACGCCGTCGCCTTCGTCGCCCGCTGCTTCGAGGGCGGCGACGTGACCCACGTCGAAGGCCGCGTCGATCCCGTGGCCGACCTCGACATCATCGAGACCGAGCTGATGCTCGCCGACCTGGAGAGCCTGGAGAAGCGGGTCGCGAACCTGGAGAAGCGGGCCAAGGGCGGCGACAAGGAGAGCGCGACGACCCTGCGCCTGGTCAACCTCGCCCTCGCCCAGCTCAACGCCGGCCGCCCGGCCTTCACCGCCAAGGTCGACGCCGACGACGAGAAAGCCTGGCGCATGCTGCAGCTCCTGACCTCCAAGCCGGCGCTCTACGTCTGCAACGTCGACGAGGACGCTGCGGCCAGCGGCAACGCGCTGTCGGCCAAGGTGATCGAGCGGGCGGCCAAGGACGGCGCCAAGGCGGTGGTGATCTCGGCCCAGATCGAGAGCGAGATCGCCATGCTCGATCCGGCCGAGCGGGCGGAGTTCCTGGAGACCCTGGGCCTCGAGGAGCCGGGCCTGAACCGACTGATCCACGAGGCCTATGCGCTTTTGGGCCTGCAGACCTACTTCACGGTCGGCCCCAAGGAGGCGCGCGCCTGGACGATCCCGGTAGGGGCCACCGCGCCGCAGTCGGCCGGGGTGATCCACACCGACTTCGAGAAGGGCTTCATCCGCGCCGAGACCATCGCCTTCGAAGACTATGTGCGCCTGAACGGCGAGGCGGGCGCGCGCGAGGCCGGCAAGCTGCGCTCGGAAGGCAAGGACTACGTCGTCAAGGACGGCGACGTGATGCACTTCCGCTTCAACGTCTGATCCCCCCCTTCAGGGGGCGCGGCCGCCGCAGTTGAGACGCAAAGTCGGGACGGTCCCTGCGACCCTCGCTGCGGCGGCGTCCGTCACCCCCTGATCGCGCCCGCCGCATCGGCGCGGCGTCGCCGCCAGTCCTCGGGGTCGGGGCATGCCCAGCGCCCGGCCTTCGCGGAGCGGCGGCGACGCCAAGCCCTCCAGGGACATGATGCCGAAGGGATCGTGTCCCTCTCTCCGACATCAGCAGCGCCGGGACGAGGGGACACGATCCCTGGCGGTATCATGTCCCTGTCGCGTTGCGCTCTCCACGTCGCTTGAGCTAGGGCTCTTGGCCAACGAGAGCGAGACGCGTGGGAGGACGGCCATGGCCGGGAAGATCAAGATCAGGAGCACGGCCGAGGACGGCTTCGAATTCGGGGCGCTGCACGCCGATCCCAAGGGCGGCAGGCGCCGCGGCGGGGTGATCGTGATCCAGGAGATCTTCGGCCTGGACCAGTACGTCCGCGCCGACGTCGAGCGCTGGGCCGAGCTGGGCTTCGAGGTGCTGGCGCCGTCGATGTACGACCGCGTGACGCCGGACTTCGAGTCCGGCCACGACGACGCCGGCATGGCCTCGGCCTTCGCCACCGTGCGCCAGGCCAAGCCCGAGCACGCCCTGGCCGACATCGCCGCCTGCATCGCCTACCTGAAGCCGCGCGGGCCGGTGTTCATCGTCGGCTATTGCTACGGCGGGACGATGGTCTGGCAGTCGGTGTGCCGTCTGGACGGCCTTGCGGCGGGGTCCAGCTACTACGGCGGCGGCGTCGCCGCGGCCGCGGACCTGACGCCGAAGTGCCCCGTGATCTTCCACTTCGGCCGCAAGGACGCGCACATCCCCGCCGACGAGGTGAAGGCCAGGCTGAACGCGGCCCACCCGGGCGCGCCGGTCTACATCTACGAAAACTCCGGACACGGCTTCAACAACGACGGCCGGCCGGACTCCGATCCGGACGACGCGAAGCTGGCGCGCGAGCGCACGCTGGCCCTGTTCGAAGCCAACGGCGCGGCCTGATCGCCGTGGGCGAGGACATCCGCCTCGCCAGCGCCGTCGACGGCTTCGTCTTCGGCGCCTGGCGCGCCCCGCACGAGGACGCGCGGCGCGGCGGCCTCGTCCTGATCCAGGAGATCTTCGGCGTCACCGAGCACATCCGCGAGCTGGCCGACGGCTTCGCCGCCGACGGCTACGAGACCATCGCCCCCAGCCTCTACGACCGCCGCCAGCCGGGCTTTCAGGCCAGCTACGGACCCGAGGACGTCGCCAGGGGCCGGGACCTCTCCGAGGCCACGCCCTGGGACGAGGTGGCCGGGGACCTCGCGTCTTGCGTGGCGGCCCTGAAGCCGCCGGTGTTCGTCGCCGGCTACTGCTGGGGCGGCACGGCGACGTGGCTGGCCGCCTGCCGCGTCGACGGCGTCGCGGCCGCCTCGAGCTTCTACGGCCGGCGCATCCCCGAGCTCTGGGACGAGACCCCGCGCTGCCCGATCATCCTGCACTTCGGCCGCCACGACCCGACGATCCCGCCGCAGGTGGTCGAGGAGCTGCGCGTCCGCCACCCGGACCTGCCGGTGCACGTGTACGACGCCGGCCACGGCTTCGTCTCCGACCGCCGGGCGGACTACAACCCCGACGCCGCGCGCCTGGCCCGCCTGCGCACCCTGCAGCTCTTCGCCCAGAACGGCGGCGGCAAGAGCGAGATGTAGCTGCCTGCTCTTCCCCCTGAAGGCGGAAGAGCGGTTTAGCGCTACTTCTCCTCGATCTGGGAGCGAAGCACCGGGTCGCGCTCGAGGCGGCGGGTGATCAGGGCCTGGGCGAGGAGGAGGCCGATGCCGGCGGCGTAGCCGGCGAACACCGGCGCGGGGAACTGGCCGCTGCCGTGCGAGGCGGTCCAGGTGTTCCAGAACACGAGACCGGCCACCGCGAACAGAACGCCCACCCCGGCCAGCACCGAGATCACGCTCTGGCCGAAGCCGGTGCGGAAGCTGATCCACACATGCCGCGACAGCGCCCGGCGCAGCATCGGGATGACCAGGATCGCCGCCAGCGACAGGGCGAAGGCCATGAACGGATAGACCAGCGCCCAGCGGACCTTCAGCGGCCCGGTCCCGGGCAGGACGCGCCAGGCGTGGACCACCGCGAACGCATAGACCAGGCTGGCGACGGCCACGGCGCTGTCCTGCATACGGCGGAACAGGCGCCAGGGAGCGGATACCTTCATCGCCCCTAGATTGGCGCCGCGATGGGGCGAGGAAAGGGCGCCGCGGCGTCGCAGGGAGGGGTTCAGTGCCCCTCGAACGCCACCAGGGTCGAGACCGGCACGCCGGCGGCGCGCAGTTTGTCGGCCCCGCCCAACTCCGGCAGGTCGACGACGAAGCAGGCCGCGACGATCTCGGCCCCGGCCTCGGAGAGCAGGCTGGCCGCCGCCAGAGCCGTGCCGCCAGTGGCGATGAGGTCGTCGACCAGCATCACCCGCTCGCCGGCCTTCACCGCGTCAAGGTGCATCTCCATGGCGTCGGTGCCGTACTCCAGGGCGTACTCCACCGCCCGCGTCTTGTGCGGCAGCTTGCCCTTCTTGCGCAGCGGCACGAAGCCCGCCGACAGCTGGTGGGCCACGGCGCCGCCCAGGATGAAGCCGCGCGCCTCGATGCCGGCGACCTTGTCGATCTTCATGCCCGCGAACGGCTGCACCAGCTCGTCCACGGCCCGGCGGAACGCGCGCGCGTCGCCCAGCAGGGTGGTGATGTCGCGGAACATGATCCCGGGCTTGGGATAGTCGGGAATGGTGCGGATGACGTCGGCGAGCTTCATGGGCGGGTCTTCTCGAAAAGGATCGGGTCCAGGAAATCGATGAGGGCGGCGGCGACGGCCGACGGGGCCTCCAGCTGCGGCAGGTGGCCGGCGCGCGGCAGGGCGACGAAGTCGGCGCCCGGCATGCCGGTGGCGATCGCGCGGCCGAGGTCGGCGGGGGTGTGGCGGTCGGCCTCGCCCCACAGCACCAGGGCCGGACACCGCGGCGCGAAGTCGGCCGGCGCCGGTCCGGCGGCCGCGTCCCTGAGGATCTGCAGGATGGCCGGATTGGCCTGGCAGGCGGCGACGAAGGCGTCGGTGAGCGTCTCCTCGCGGGCGACCATTCGTGAGAGCGCTTCGCGAGACAGCGCCGCGCGGCCGGCGGCCTCCAGCGCCTCCGGATCGTCCGGCAGGCTGCGCAGCCGCTGCAGGGTCTCGTCCGGAGCGAGGCCGCCGCCGTTGATCATCACCACGGCCGTCGCCGCTTCGGGGAAGGCGGCCGCGTAGAGCCGGGCGAGGGTGGCGCCGAACGAGTTGCCCACGAAGGCCGCCGGGGCGCCGACCGCCGCCGCCTGGAAGTCCGAGAGCCAGGCCAGCATCTTCGGCCAGGTGGGGTGCGGCAAGGGCGCCGAGCCGCCGAAGCCCGGCCAGTCCGGCGCGACGACGGCGTAGCGTTCGGCCAGGGCGTCCCAGACGCTCGCCCAATGCGCTTGCGCGTCGGCCATGCCGCCCTGCAGCAGCACCAGCGGCGGCCCCTCCCCGCCCCGCCAGACGCGGACCGGACGGGCGCCGACCGTCAGGGTCTCAGCCCGCATGCGCCGCCTTCAGCGCCCGCCCGGCGATGGCGGCGAGCCGCTCGGCCATCTTCGGATCGCGCGCGGCCGGGGCCGTGATCAGGGCGCCGTCCAGGCAGGTGTCGATCGGCGAGGCCTCGCGGGTCTTGGGCAGGGCCAGGGCCAGATGGCGGACCAGGGCGCGCGCCTTCTCGGCGTTGTCGGCCAGCACCTTCAGGATCTGCGCCACCTCGACGTGGGCGAACTCCTCGTGCCAGCAGTCGAAGTCGGTGACCATGGCGACCGAGGCGTAGGGCAGCTCGGCCTCGCGGGCGAGCTTGGCCTCGGGCATGTTGGTCATGCCGATGACGTCGCAGCCCCACGACCGGTAGACGGCGCTCTCGGCCTTGGTCGAGAACTGCGGGCCTTCCATGGCCAGGTAGCAGCCGCCCTCGACCGTGCGGGCGCCCGCCTTGACCGCCGCGGCGGCGGCGAAACCGGAGAGCCTGGGGCAGACCGGCTCGGCCATGGAGACGTGGGCCACAAGGCCCTCGCCGAAGAAGCTCTTCTCGCGCGCGAACGTCCGGTCGATGAACTGGTCGACGACGACGAAGGTCCCCGGCTCGAGCGCCTCGCGCAGCGACCCGACCGCCGAGAGGGACAGCACGTCGGTGCAGCCGGCGCGCTTCAGGGCGTCGATGTTGGCGCGGGCGTTGACCGCCGTCGGCGGCAGCAGGTGGCCGCGGCCGTGGCGGGGCAGGAACACCAGCTCCACCTCCCCCAGCCGACCGCGCAGCAGAGCGTCGGACGGTGCGCCGAAGGCGCTCTCGACCCGCTCCCAGCGCGCGTCCTGAAGGCCCTCGATCTCGTAGAGGCCCGACCCGCCGATCACGCCCAGAACCCAAGCCGCCATGCGATCTCCCGCGATTTGCGTCCGCCTTATCGCCGAGGCGGCGCCGCTTGGCTATCGTCCTTGGCATGGTCCGCCCGCGCCCGTTCGCCGCCGCCGCCCTGAGCGGCGCCCTGCTGGTTCCCGCGGCGGCCCGGGCCGGAGAGACGCGCTGCTGGTACGAGAACGGCGCCGTGGTCGTCCCGGCGGCGTTCGGCGACATCGCCGGCGACTTCCTGCTGGACGTCTCGGCCCCGCGCACCCTGCTGCACGCCGACCGCGCCCGCTCCGACACCATCGCCGAGGCGGCCGCCACGCGCGACCTGGTCCTCGCGGGCGAACGCGTCCGCGGCGTGGAGGCCCTGGTCGCCAGCTTCGACGAGCGCGAGGTCGGCTTCCCGACCACGATCAACGGCCTGATCGGCGCCGACGTGCTGTCGCGCTACGTGGTGACGATAGACTTCGCTCCGTGCCGGGTGACGCTGTCGAGGCGCGCGCCCGCCGCCTCGCCGGGCGCGATCCGGCTGCCGATCGAGACCGTGAACGGCGTGCCCGCGATCCGCGCCGCCGTCTCGGACGGCGCCCGCGCGTTCGAAGGCCGCTTCGCCATCGACACGGCCTCGGCCGACGTGCGCCTGCGCTCCGCCGACGCCGGCTTCCGCCCGCCCCTGGCGCAGGGCGTCGACCCCACCTGGCGCTTCCGTCCCCCGGCGCGCCTCGCCCGCCTCACGCTAGGCGGCGAGACCCTGGAGCACGTGCCGGCGGGCCTCCTGGAATACGACCTCCCCGGCCTCGACGGCGCCATCGGCGACGCGGTCTGGGCCCACTACCGGATGACCCTGGACCTGAAACGGGGCTGGCTGACGCTCGAACCGAGCCCGTGACGGGGACATGATACCGCCAGGGATCGTGTCCCCTCTCGCCGCACGCACGCCCCGGTCAGGGGACACGATCCCTGCGGTATCATGTCCCTGGCAGCATCCACGTCTTCGCGAAGTCGGGGATGTTGGGGAGGAGGTCGACGAGGGCGTGGAGGAGGACGACGAGGAGCAGGCTGCGGGTCCGGACCCAGACGAAGCCGAGGGAGAGGCCGATCGGCGAGAGCACGGCGATGGCGTAGGCGATCACCTGGACGAGGCTCTGGGAATGGCCGGAGACGTCGGCGCCGGCGCGCATGTAGAGGCCGGGGACGTGCGCCAGGGCGAACACCAGGGCGGCCAGGAAGACCGCGCCCGCCTCGCTGCGGATGGCGGCGGCCAGGCGCGTCTGCAGCACGGCGCGGAACAGGAACTCTTCGCACAGGCCCGCCTCGACGGCGAGCCAGGCGAAGGCGCCGGCCGTGGCGAGGCCGAGGGAGGCCGGGGTCAGGTTCAGGGCGGCGATGTGCTTCAGGCTGGGGCTGACCACGGTCATGAAGCCGAGGCTGGCCGCGCCCAGGATCACCAGGCACAGCCAGAAGCCGCGGCTGCGCGCGTTGACGGTGAAGAGCGCGCCGGGCTTGGCCCCGAGGGCCAGGAGCAGCAGGACCGGCGCGGCCACGTGGACGAGAAGCTTGAGCGCCACCAGCAGCGCCGCCTCGGTGCGGCCGGGCTTGAACGCGGCGTGGAAGGCGTTGAGGCCGAACCCGGTGAAGAACACCGCATAGGCGGCCATGAAAGCGAGCACCGCGGCCGCTTCCAGCGCCGGACGCCGCACCGGGATCGCCGGCGCCCGTTCGCCGAGGGTGCACAGCCACGCCACCAGCGAGAAGCCGGCACCGTAGACCGCCGCCACGACGATCGCCGTGCCGAAGTCCTCGGAGCCCGCGCTCTGCAACGCGAACGCCGACGCCGCCCACGCCAGGGCATAGACAAGCAAACCCGCCAGCGCGCCGCGCCTGGCGCCGATCCATCCAGCCATGAAGAAAGCCCCGCTCCTTGTCGGAACGGGGCTTAGCTCAATGTCCCGCCAGGCGGAACTTATCGTTTCTTTAGCTTGACCTCATGGGCCAGGCTTCCGGACCCGCTCAGCCGTGGTCGATGTTGCGCCACAGAGTGCGGTAGCTGGCGTAGAGGATGCCGGTGAAGGCGAGCAGGAAGATCATGACCGCCAGTCCCGTCTGCTTGCGCTCCTCCATCTTCGGATCGGCCGCCCACATCAGGAACGCGGCCACGTCCTTGGCCTCGTTGTTCAGCGTCGACGGCGTCTTGTCGTCGAACGTCACCTTGCCGTCGGCCAGCGGCGGGGGCATGGCGATGAAGCCGCCCTCGGGGACCTTGTTCGGATCGCCCTTCCAGAACGACGACAGGTCGCCGTGCATGTAGGGATTGTAGTACTTGCCGGCCGGCACGGTCAGGCCCGCGGGGGGCGAGGCCACGTAGCCGGTGACGAT
Organism: Caulobacteraceae bacterium; assembly: GCA_035549595.1. Classification (GTDB taxonomy): domain Bacteria; phylum Pseudomonadota; class Alphaproteobacteria; order Caulobacterales; family Caulobacteraceae; genus Acaudatibacter. Next base: position 17,902 of record DASZQQ010000412.1, on the reverse strand, counting down.
CGAGTAGATGTAGGCCGGGCCGCCTTCGCGGGCGCGGGCCAGCAGCGACATGTCGGGCGGCAGGGCGCCGCCGTTGGACGCGCGCGCGGCCGGCTCGTTGGCGAACGGCGCCGGGAAGTGGTCGGCCGGCGTGCCCGGACGCTTCTCCGGATCGCCCGTCTCGCCGTTGATGTCGGCGATCTGGTAGTCCTTGGCGATCGTCTTGACGTAGGCGTTGTCGGTCGAGGTCTTGTACTTCGGATCCCAGAACGGACCGCCCGGATCGCCGAGGTTGCGGAACGCCACCAGGTTCATCGAGTGGCAGGACGAGCAGACCTCTCGGTAGACCTTGTAGCCCCGCTGAAGCTGGGCCTGGTCGTACTGGCCGAACGGGCCTTCGAACGACCAGTGGACGTCCTTGGGCTCCAGGCCGGTGCTGGCGGCCATGGCCGGGCCGCTGACCGCGAGCCCGACCAGCGCCGCGAGAAGGGAAAGCTTGCGCAGCATCAGGCTCAGGCCTCCTTGGCGGCGAGAACGGGCGTGGAGATCGAATCCGGCACCGGCAGCGGCTTTTCCTGCAGGGGCAGGAGCCAGCTGAGGACGCCGAAGTAGAAGAAGTAGTAGGCGGTGGCGACCCGGCTCAGCCACACCCAGCTGTTCACGTCGGAATCGAGCAGGGTGAAGGTCTTGCCGAGCGGCCTGACGATCGGGTCGTCCGGCAGGTTGGCGCCGGCGAAGCCGAGCACGAAGCAGGCGACGACGAAGATCGCGAAATAGATCCGCGCCGTCGGCCGGTAGCGCATCGAGCGCACCTTCGACCGGTCGAGCCACGGCAGGGCGAACAGCAGGCCGATGGCGCCGAACATGGCGATCACGCCCGTCAGCTTGTCCGGGATCGCCCGCAGGATCGCGTAGAAGGGCAGGAAGTACCACTCCGGCACGATGTGGTTCGGCGTCACCGTCGGGTTGGCCGGGATGAAGTTGTCGGCGTGGCCGAGCGCGTCCGGCGCGTAGAAGATGAACACCGCGAACAGCAGCAGGAACACCGCGATCGCGAAGCCGTCCTTCACCGTGTAGTACGGGTGGAACGGCACCGTGTCGGCCTTGCTCTTCACATCGACGCCGGTCGGGTTGTTGTTGCCCGGCACGTGCAGGGCCCAGATGTGCAGGGCCACGACCGCCGCGATCACGAACGGCAGCAGGTAGTGCAGCGAGAAGAAGCGGTTCAGCGTCGGATCGTCGACCGCGAAGCCGCCCCACAGCAGGGTGGTGATCGACTTGCCCACGATCGGGAAGGCGCCCAGGAGGTTGGTGATCACCTTGGCGCCCCAGAAGCTCATCTGGCCCCACGGCAGCACGTAGCCCATGAAGGCGGTGGCCATCATCAGCAGGTAGATGACGCAGCCCAGCAGCCACAGCAGCTCGCGCGGCGCCTTGTAGGAGCCGTAGTAGATGCCGCGGAACATGTGGATGTAGACGGCCATGAAGAACATCGACGCGCCGTTGGCGTGGATGCCGCGGATCAGCCAACCGTAGTTGACGTCGCGCATGATGCCCTGCTCGATCGACACGAAGGCCGAGGCCCCGCCCGCCTGGTAGTGCATGGCCAGGACCACGCCGGTGACGATCTGCGTCGCCAGGCAGAAGGCCAGGATGCCGCCGAAGGTCCACCAGTAGTTCAGGTTCTTCGGCGTCGGGAAGTCCATCAGGTCCGCGCCGAAGCGGATGATCGGAAGACGCGTGTCGAGCCAGCGCTCGATGCCGCTCTTCGGCTCGTAGGTCGAATGTCCGCTCATGAGGCCCCTAGCCGATCTTCACGGTCTTGTCGTTGAGGAAGGCGTACTCCGGAACCTCGAGGTTCTTCGGCGCCGGGCCTTTCCGGATACGGCCCGAAGTGTCGTACACCGAGCCGTGGCAGGGGCAGAACCAGCCGCCGTACTCGCCCTGGCCGAACAGCGGGATGCAGCCCAGGTGGGTGCAGCTGCCCAGCAGGATCAGCCACTCGGGGTGGCCGGCCTTGACCCGGTCGGCGTCCTTCTGGGGATCCTTCAGGCCCGCGCTGTCGTCGGCGCGCGCCTTGGCGATCTCGGCCGGCGTGCGGTGACGGATGAACAGCGGCTGCTTGCGCCACAGGATCGTCACCTCCTGGCCGAGCTCGACCTTGGACAGGTCGAATTCGACGCTGGCGGTGGCGAGGGTGTCGGCCGCGGGGTTCATCTGGTCGATCAGCGGCCAGGCGACCGCCGCCACGCCTCCGACCGCCGCCGCCCCTGCGACGATGTGGATGAAATCACGCCGGCTCGGGTCGTCCCCGTGGCCGGTCTCGGAGTCCGCTAGGCTTGTCGCCACTTCAGCTCACCCTCGATGCGCCCCGCCGGGAGAGACTGGCGAGGCTCCAACCGCGCCCTGAAAAGGCGCCCTCAATCTCGACCCGCTCCAGTGCTTGGGATACGGGCCTGACGCAACAACTAGCTGGGGCGAGCGCGAGTTGGCGGCCTGCGGCGCATCGCCGCAAAGCCTGGAAACCCGACTACCCCGCCCCAGCAGGCTCTTGTGGTGGGTTCGCTTAGAATGCGTCTCGGTCTTTTTCAACCGGACATTCCGCAAAACCTGGGCGCGGCCATCCGCTTGGCGGCCTGCCTGGGCGTCAGCCTGGACGTGATCGAGCCCTGTTCGTTCCCGATCGACGACCGCACGTTGAGGCGCGCGGCCCTCGACTACCCTCCGCTCGCGCGAATCGACCGCCACGACCACTGGCGCGCGTTCCTGGAGCATCCTGCGCGCCGCGAGGGCCGACTCGTCCTCTTCACCACCCTGGGCGCCGTCCCCTACGTCGACTTCGCCTTCGCCCCCGGCGACACCCTGCTGTTCGGGCGCGAGAGCGCCGGCGCGCCTGAGGAGGTCCACGCCCGCGCCGAGGCCCGGCTGAAGATTCCAATGGTCCCCGGGGCGCGGTCTCTGAACGTCGTCAACGCCGCCGCCATGGCGATGGGCGAGGCCCTGCGCCAGACCGAGGGCTTTGCAGGCGCCGCGGCGAGGGGCTAGCAAGCGGGCCATGAGCGATCTGAAAGCCCTTGCCGCCGAGCGGCGCGACCGCACCAAGGCCTGGTTCGAATCCCTGCGCGACCGCATCCACGCCGCGCTCGAGCAGCTGGAGGACGAGGCCCCGGCGGAGCTCTATCCGGGCGAGCCGGGCCGGTTCGAGCGCCGGCCGTGGGCGCGCGAGGGCGGCGCGGGCGGCGGCGTCGGCGGCTTCCTGACCGGACGGCTGTTCGAGAAGGCCGGGGTGCACACCTCCGCCGCCAACGGCCGCTTCACGCCGGAGATGGCCAGGACCATGCCCGGCGCCGACAAGGACCCGGCCTACGTCTCGGCCAGCATCAGCCTGATCGTCCATCCGCGCTCGCCGCGCGTGCCGGCGGTGCACATGAACACCCGGTTCCTGTCCACCGAGCAGGGCTGGTTCGGCGGCGGCGCCGACCTGACGCCGGTGCTGGACGTCGACCGCAGCCAGGACGCCCCGGACGCCGTCACCTTCCACGCCGCGATGAAGGCCGCCTGCGACGCCCACGATCCGGACTGGCACGCGAAGTACAAGGCCTGGTGCGACGAGTACTTCTTCCTGCCGCACCGGGGCGAGCCGCGCGGGATCGGGGGCGTCTTCTACGACCAGCACAACTCCGGCGACTTCGAGCGCGACTTCGCCTTCACCCGCGACGTCGGCGAGGCGTTCCTGGATGTCTATCCGCGCATCGTGCGCCGCCGCATGGCCGAGCCGTGGACCGAGGCCGAACGGCAGGAGCAGCTGGTGCGCCGCGGCCGCTACGTCGAGTTCAACCTGCTCTACGACCGCGGCACGATGTTCGGCTTCCGGCAGGGCGCCAACATCGACACCATGCTGTCGTCGATGCCCCCGCTGGTGGCGTGGCCGTAGGCGACGTCCCACAGGCTCATGAGACGGGTTGACGCTGCGGCCGGGAGCGCGCCGCAATCGCCCATGTCATATTTCCGACTCCGGCGAGGCCAAGACAGCTGAGCCGAGCGCCGGACGGGACGATGGCGCGCGTGAAAGCCCCGGGGGTGGGTTCGGCAGTGGCGATGCGGAGGCGAGCGGCGGCGACGAGCGGCGGTCATGGCGGGCCTGCGCCCTCGGCAACGGGGACCTGAGCATGGTCGACGTCCACGCGCCCGTTTCCGGCCACGCCGCCGCGACGCCCGCGCTGCTGCGGCGGGCCGCCGTCGCCGGCCTGTTCGTCGTGGCCTATCTGGCGCTCGACCGGCTCGACAGCCTCTCCAGCCTTCCGGTCGCCGGGGTCGCCTGGGACCTCGCCGGGGGCCTCGCCTTCGCGTTGCTGGCGCGCGAGGGGCTGTGGCTGGCCCCGATCGTGGCCGGCGCCGAGATCCTGTCCGGCCGCCTGTGGCCGACCTCCGCCGGAGCCCTCGCCAACGCGGCCGACGCCGTGGTGATGGCCGCCGCCTACGCGGCGGCCGCCAGCGTGCTGCGCCGCCGCGGCGCGGGACGGCTGACGCGCCAGGCGCACCTGCTGCAGTTCAGCCTGGCCGCTGCCTGCGCGGCCCTGGCCCGGGCGGGCGGCCAGGCGGCCGTCGCCATGGCCGCGGGCGGGGCTGCGCCCAGCTTCGGCGACACCGCGTCCGGCTTCCTGGCGCTGCTGGTCGGCATCGTCGTCTCGGCCCCGCTGGTGCTCGCGTTCGAGCGGCCCCGGTTCGCGGGGGTTGGCTCGCTCGTGGAGATGGCCGGCCAGGCGGTGGCCCTCGTCGCCACCCTGGCCCTGGTGCTGCCGCCCGACCCGACCGACCAGTTCCGCTACTTCTACCTGCTGTTCCTGCCGCAGATCTGGATCGCCATGCGCCATGGGCTCGGCGGCGCGGCGTTCGGCAATGTCGTCGTGCAGCTGGGGCTGGTCCTCTTCCTGGCCAGCCGCCCGGCGGACGCCGCGCTCGCCTACAACTACCAGGTCCGCCTGCTCGCGCTGGGCGCCTCGATGCTGTTCCTGGGCGCGGCCGTCACCGAACGGCGGGCCGTCGAGGCCGCCCTGCGCGAACGCCAGGACGCCCTGGCGCGCGTCGGCCGGCTGTCCCTGGCCGGCGAGATGGCCGCCGCCCTCGCGCACGAGCTCAGCCAGCCGCTGGTCGCCACGGCGGCCTTCGTGCGCGCCGCCCAGGCGCTGATGGACAAGGGCGCGCCGGCGAAGGCGAACGAGGCGCTCGAATCGGCCGCCGCCCAGGCCGACCGGGCCGGCGGCATCGTCGCCAGCCTGCGCCGCTTCGTCGGCCGCTCGCCGCCGCGGCCGACGCTACAGTCGTTCGAGGACCTGGCGCGCGACGTCGTGGTCCTGGTCGAGCCGCAGTCGGCCCGCTGCGGCGTGCGCATCGTGCGCGCGGTCGACCGCGACCTTCCTGACCTGCAGGTCGATCCGGTCCAGGCGCAGCAGGTGCTGGTCAACCTGGTGCAGAACGCCATCGACGCCATGCGCGAGGCGGACTCGGCGCGCCGCCTGATCACCCTGGCGGCGCGCTCGACGGGGGACTTCGTCGAGATCGAGGTGCGCGACACGGGACCGGGCGTGCGGCCGGACCTCGTCGACGGCCTGTTCGAGGCCTTCGTCAGCGGCAAGCCCTCGGGCATGGGCCTGGGCCTGGCGATCAGCCGCGGCATCGTCGAGCGCTACGGCGGCAAGCTTTGGCTGGCCGAGAACGAGCCCGGCCGCTGCGCCCTGCGCTTCACCCTGCCGGCCGCGGGGCGCGCGCCGTGAGCGAGGGCATGACCGTTCTGGTGGTCGACGACGACGAGGCGATCCGCCGTTCGCTGGTGATGCTGGCCGAGGCCGGCGGCCACGAGGCGGTGGCCTTCGCCGACGCCGAGACGCTGCTGCGCGGCGCGCGCCTCGACGAGGCCGGCTGCGTCGTCACCGACGTGAAGATGCCGGGCATCGGCGGCCTGGAGCTGTTGCGCATCCTCACCGGGCGGGCGGTCGGCCTGCCGGTGATCGTCATCACCGGCCATGGCGACGTGGCCACGGCGGTCGGGGCGCTGAAGGCCGGCGCGGCGGACTTCATCGAGAAGCCGTTCGACGGCCGCGCCTTCCTGGCGGCGATCGACAAGGCCCTGGCGCGCCGCAGCCAGACAAAGGCGCGCAGCCGCGAGGCCGAGGCGCTTCGCGCCCGCCGCGCGCGGCTCACCGAGCGCGAGGCCGAGGTCATGGACATGATCGCCGCGGGCCTCTCCAACGCCGAGACCGCCGCCCGCCTGGGCATCAGCGTGCGGACGGTGGAGAACCACCGCGCCCGTGTGCTGGACAAGATGGACGCGCGCGGCCTCTCGGAACTGGTGCGCCTCGCCGTGCGCCTGGAGGAGCTCCGCGAGGCCCAGGCGGTTCAGGAGACCTGACCCGAACCGAGAGGCGCGTTCCGCAAGAGTGGAACCCGGTTTTGCGATCGGAACGCGCTCAAACTTTTGATTCTAAAGCACGATTCAACGATCAGACGACTCCGTCTGATCGCATCGTGCTCCAGGCGTGTCAGGCAGAGCGTCGGCGGGAGCGAAGCGGCGAGGCGGCCTCCTCCTCGATCCCCATGGCCTCGAACAGCGGCGCCAGGTGCTTGGCGAACGGTCGCCAGCGGCCGATCGAGCGGTCGTAGATCGGCTGGCGCACCTGGGCGGCGCTGGCCGAGCGGACCGGCCGGCTGGTGTTGTGGAAGCCGAGGCAGGCGTCGTTCCAGGCCAGGCCGCAGTGCTCGACGATGCGCCGGGCCTCCCGTTCGAAGTCCGAGACCAGCGACTCGTAGCGCACCTCCAGGATCCGCCCCGGAGGCAGCACCGCGGTCCAATGGGCCATCAGGCGGTCGTACTCGCGCCAGAAGCGGGCCAGGTCCTCGAAGTCGTAGGACCAGGTCTGCGCCTCGGCGAACAGCAGGCTGTAGCAGGAGAAGGCCGCGTCGCGCGGGTCGCGCCGGACGTGGATGATCGGCGCCTTGGGCAGGCACAGGTGGATGAGGCCTATGTACTCGAAGTTCTCCAGCCGCTTGTCGGTGAGCCGCCGCTTGCCCGGCTCGGCCGGCGCCAGGGCGTCGAGGTAGGTGCGGCCGAGCACGCGCGTGTCCTCTTCGGTCATCGCCGCGCCCCACTCGGGGAACAGGGCGCCGCCGGCCCCCTTCGAGTTCAGCACCATCTTCATCAGGACCGGCGCCTCGCCTCCCGCCTGGACGTCGGGATGGGCGGCCAGGATCTGCTCGACCAGGGTGGTTCCCGACCGCGGCGTCCCGAGCACGAAGATCGGCCGGTCGTCGTCGAGGCCTTCCCCGGCGAGGCGGCGCAGCAGGGCCTCGTCGAACACCTCGGCGGTGCGGCGCAGGCGACGGGCGTGGGCTTCGCCGTCATAGGCGATCTGGGCGCGGTGGTGGCGGTTGCCGCGCTCCAGCCAGGCGAAGGCCACGTCGGGATCGCCGCGCTCCTCGTGCGCCTTGGCCAGGGCGAAGAACACCTGTTCGCGCATCGCCGGCGCCAGCTTCTCGCTGTCGGCGGCGAGGTTCGTGAGCGCCCGCATCAGCACGCCGACCTCGTCGGTGGCGGCCGACATGTCGGTGATGCGCACCAGGTTGAACAGCACCTCGTGCGCGCAGACATCGATCTCCAGCGCCCGCCAGAACCCGGCCCGGGCGGCGTCGAGGTCGCCCATGAACAGCTCGGTCACGGCCAGGTCGCGCTGGGCCTGCGCATGACCCGGCAGGGCGGCGGCGGCCTTGCGCAGATAGGGCAGGCCCTCGGCGACGCGGTCGCCCTCGACCAGCAGCACCCCCAGCAGGTGGTTGGCCAGGCCATAGTCCGGGTCGAGGTCCAGCGCCGCGCGCACGGCGCGGGTCGCGTCCTCCTGCCGGCCGAGGCGCGCATGGGCCACGGCCAGGTTGTGGAAGGCCGCCACGCCGGGCGCCAGGGCCGCGGCCGTCTCGAAGCAGACGACCGCCTCCTCCGGCGCCGTCTCCAGCTTGGCGAGACCGGTGCGGATCTGGGCGTCGGCCAGAACCGAACGATCGACGGGGTAGGACATGACCGACTGCACTCGCGCCCACAAACGGACGACGGCCCCTCCCCAGCGCACCGTCGCACATCCGGCAGCTAGGGGCGACCGAGCACTGCCGTAAATCCGTAGAACTACTCACGAGTTCCGCATGGCGGGTTGTCGGCCCGGCTGGGCCCGGCGCCTCACGCCCCCTGCAGGAAGGCGTCGAACCAACCGGCGGCCCGGACGTGGTCGTCGGGCGCGTCGAGGCTGCGCACGGCGGCGTCCGCCACGTCTGCGGCGATCCGCTCGCCTCGCCGTCCCTCGATCAGGGCCTTGGCGTAGGCCGGTTCGAACTCCGGATGCAGCTGGATCGACATCGCCGGCTGGTCGCCGTAGGCGATCAGCCCCATCGGGCAGAAGCCGCTGCCGCCCGCCACGCGCGCGCCGGGCGGCGCCTCGACGACCTGGTCCTGGTGCGAGGCGGCCAGGGCGTAGCCGGCCGGTCCGGCGCCGGCCCACCCCGGACGGTCGTCCGACAGGCTGTGCCGGTGCAGGCCGACGCCCCAGCCCTTCGGCGACTTGATCACCCTGCCGCCGAAGGCCTCGGCCATGACCTGGTGGCCGAAGCAGACGCCGACCAGGCGCGCGCGGCCCTTGGCCTGGCGCAGGAAGGCGATGAGGTCCGCGATCCATGGCTCGGGGTCGTAGACGCCGCAGGCCGAGCCGGTGACGAGGTACGCCTCGCAATCCTCGGGCGCGGCCGGGAAGACGCCGGCGCGCACGTCGTAGTCCTGGAAGGCGTAGCCGCGGCCGGCCAGCAGCCGGCGGAACATCGACGGATAGTCGCCGTAGCGCGGGACCAGGGCGTCGGGCGGCGCGCCGGCGGCGAGGAGGCCGATCTTCAATAGACCATGCCCTGAGCCACGGCCTTCAGGCGCTCGACCAGCGACAGCTTGTCGTCGGTGAAGTCGTTCTCGACCCACCAGTCCTCGACCTCCCGCAACACCTCGCCGACCAGGGGCCCGCGCGGCACGCCGGCCGCCACCACCTCGTCGCCGCTCAACGGCAGGCGGGGCACGGTCCAGCTCTGCGCCAGCGGCAGCAGGGCGCGCCATTGCGGCGTGGCCGCCGGCCGCTCCGACGCGGCCCAGGCCAGGGTGACGCGGTCGCAGAAGGCCTGCACGCCCAGGCGATAGACCGCGCGGCGGGCCTGGCGCGGGCTCATCCACGACACCAGGCGCGGCTCCGGATCGAGCGCGGCGGCCAGGCGGTCGCGCTGCGCGTTGGCAAGGCGCAGGCGGGCGGCGACGGCGCGGGCGACCTCGGGATCGTCGGGCAGCAGGGCCGCCAGGCGCAGCTCGGCGTCCTCGGTGAACAGCTGCCCGGTCTCGATGTCGACCAGGCGCTCGAAGCGGGCCAGCCCCGTCGCCTCCGGCAGGACCACGCCCAGCACGCCGGACGAGGCCATCAGCCGGACCGCGCCGCGCGGATCCTCCGCGGCCAGCAGCTTCAGCAGCTCCTTCGACACCCGCTCGGCGGAGAGGGTGCGGGTCAGGTCGCGCAGGCCGGCGCAGGCGGCCAGCGCCGCGGCGTCCGGCTCGCCGCGGCCGTACCAGGCCAGGAAGCGGAAGAAGCGCAGGATCCTCAGCGCATCCTCGCGGATGCGCGTTTCGGGATCGCCGACGAACACGATCCGGCCCGCCTTCAGGTCGTCCAGGCCGCCGCCGACGGGGTCATGCAGGGTCCCGTCCGGCTCGGCGTAGAGGGCGTTGAGCCGAAAGTCGCGGCGCGCGGCGTCCTCGGCCCAGTCGGTGGTGAAGGCGACGACGGCGCGGCGCCCGTCGGTCTCGACGTCGCGGCGCAGGGTGGTGATCTCGAACGGCCGGCCCTCGGCGATCGCGGTCACCGTGCCGTGCTCGACGCCCGTGGGGATGGCCTTGAGGCCGGCGGCCTTCAGGGCTTCGATCACCGCATCGGGGGTCAGCAGCGTGGCGATGTCGATGTCGTCGACGGGCCGGCGCAGCAGGGCGTTGCGCACGCAGCCGCCGACGAAGCGCGCGCAGCCGGGCCCGCCGCGGGCCTCCAGCGCCGCGATCACCACGCGGGTCGCCGGATGCGTCAACCAGGGCTGGAAAGGCAGGGTCTCGGTCACGCGCGGCGGGCTCTCGCGGAAGTCGTCCGGCTCATAGCCCCCGCTCCGGCAAGGCGGCAATGGCCAAGGCCGTTCACGCCACCGACGCGCCGTAGAGGCGGTCGTAGAGCGCGCGCAGCATGCCGGCCGTGGCGCCCCAGATGAACTGCTCGCCCCAGGTCATGGCGTAGAACCGCCGCCGGTCGCCGGCCGGGGTCTCGCGGTCGTGCTGCTCGTGGTTGGCCGGGTCCATCAGGAAGCCGAACGGGGTCTCGAAGATGTCGGCCACCTCGTCCGGATTGGGCTTCAGGTCGAAGGTCGGGGCGACGAAGCCGACCACGGGCGTCACGTGATAGCCGGTGCCGGTGCGGTAGGGGGTCGAAAGGCCCGCCAGGGAGACGAGGCCGGGATCGAGGCCGATCTCCTCCTCCGCCTCGCGCAGGGCCGTCTGCCAGACCATCTCGCCGGGGTCGCAGCGCCCGCCCGGGAAGGCGACCTGGCCGGTGTGCTTGCGAAGGGTGTCGGCGCGGCGCGTCAGCAGCACGGTCAGGCCCTCGGCGCGCTCGACCAGGGGCACCAGGACGGCGGCCGGCTTCAGCTCCTCGTCGGGGGCCAGGTGCGTCGGGTTGAGGTCGAAGTCCGAGCGCATCGGCCGCGAGACGTCGTCCGCATCCTCCAGCGGATCCAGGTGCTCGGTGATCCAGGCGCGCACCTCGGCGCGCGACATGCGCGGGTTCACGGGCGAAGCCTCACTGAACGTGCGCCTTGGGCGGCCCCACCGGGAACCAGGCGCCGTTCGACTCCACGCCCAGCGTCGGGCCCTCGGGCGTCTGGCGCTCGGCGGCCATCTCGACCAGCTCGTAGAACACCGGCCGGGCGATCAGCGCCTCGAGGCCGCGGCGGACGTGCAGGTAGGGGCGCGGCTCGCCGGTGGCGGCGTCCATCTCGACACGGATGGCGTTGTCGGGCCCGGCCTCGACCACGTCGCCGACGTTGGTCAGGAACTTCAGCTTGCCGTCCTCGCGGTCGACGCGCACGGCGATGAACGGCGCGTCCTCGACGGTGATGCGCATCTTCTCGACGGGCGTCACCAGGTGGAAGCCGTCAGGGTCCTTGCGCAGCACGGTGGAGAACAGGCGCACCAGGGCCTCGCGCCCGATCGGCGTGCCCTCGTGGAACCACAGGCCGTTCCTCTTGATGACGATGTCGATGTCGCCGCAGTGGGCCGGGTTCCACAGGTGCACCGGCGGCAGCCCCCGCCCCGGCGCCTGCTTGGCCGCGGCCGCCACAGCCTCCAGCCCCCCGCTCTTCGTCTCGCTCATCCCGGCAAGGTAGGCGCGGGGGGTTGCCGCCTCAAGCGTCCCGCCGCGTCAGCGGTGGGGCAGAAAGCTTTGGAACCACGAACCACACGAACCACACGAACGCGCTGGCGAGGCGGAAAGGGCGCGACCTTGATCTTGAAAGCCGCGCAAAGCGCGGACCTCGCGCTGTTCGGGTCGCGCGACGGTGTGCCCGTGAGCGGCAGCCACAACGTTCCCGTTCGTGTGGTTCGTGTGGTTCGTGGTTCAAAAAATGTAGCGTCAGCCGCGGGTCACGGGGCCGGAGAGCTGGTCGGCGGCGCCGGGCTGCAGGGCCAGGGCGAAGATGCGGCGGCGGTCGACCGGGCCGGGCAGGACGAGGTCGGGCGCCGGGACGAAGCCCAGGGGCCCGAAGTAGGGCGCGTCGCCCACCAGGACGATCAGGGCGTGGCCGGCGGTGCGGGCCGCGGCGACGGCGCGGCGGATGAGGGCGGCGCCCAGGCCCTGGCTGCGGCAGGCGGGGTCCACGGCGAAGGGGCCCAGCAGTACGGCCGGCGCCGTCCCCACCCTGACCGGCCACATGCGCACGCAGCCGACGACTTCGCCGCCCTGGCGGGCCACGAACGAGATGTCGAGCAGGGGGACCGCGCCCTCGCGCAGGCGCTCGGCGGCCTTGACGTACCGGCCCGGACCGAAGGCGCGCGCGATCAGCGCCTCGACCGCCGGCCCGTCCTCGGGGCGTTCGGGCGTCAGCGGCGGCAGGGTCGCGGTCTCGGCGACGGACATGGGCGGACGGGAGCCCCCGGCGGAAAAGGCGCCCGCGTTAGGGCCGGGGGCGGCGCCCGTCAACGGCGCAATTGCGCGCGAACGTCGCGGCAGGCTATGGCCGGACCATGTCCGGACCAGCGCTCCCGCCCGCCTCGGCCCTCCTGCGCGAGCGCGACTACCTCCTGTTCTGGACGTCCAGGTTCCTCGGCAGCCTGGGCTCGCAGGTGCAGAGCGTGGCCATGGGCTGGGTGGTCTACAGCCTCTCGCGCGCCGAGGGCCTGTCGGTCGAGCGCTCGACCTTCAACGTCAGCCTGGTCGGCCTGATCACCTTCGCGCCCCTGTTCTTCCTGGCCCTGCCGGCCGGCGAGACGGTGGACCGCTATGACCGGCGCCGCGTGCTGATGCTGTGCTACGTCGGCGAGCTCCTCGCCGTCGGCATCCTGGTCGCCGCGGCCGTCACAGGCCACATGACGGTGCCGCTGCTGCTGGGCGTGGCGGCCCTGTTCGGCGCGTCGCGCTCGTTCTTCTCGCCGGCGACGACGGCGCTGGGGCCGATGCTGGTGCCGCGCGAGCTCTTGCCGCGGGCGATCGCCTGGAACTCCCTGGCCTGGCAGACGGCTTCGATTGCCGGGCCGGCCATCGGCGGCTTCCTGATCGCCGTCTCGCCCGCCCTCGCCTTCGAGGCGACGGCCGGCCTCTACGTGGCCGCCGCGGCGCTGCTGCTCGCCATCCGCAAGGTCACGCGCCCCCAGGTCCAGCCGGGCTCGCGCTGGACCCTGGTCAAGGAAGGCCTGTCGTACGTCTGGAACACCAAGATCGTGTTCGGGGCCATCTCCCTCGACCTCGCCGCGGTGATCCTCGGCGGCGCCACCGCCCTGCTGCCGGCGTTCGCCAGGGACGTGCTGCACGCCGGACCGATGGGCTTCGGCATCCTGCGCTCGGGGCCGGCGATCGGCGCGGCCCTTGTCGCCTTCTACCTGGCCGCCCACCCGATCCGGACGGGGGCGGGGATCAAGATGCTGTCCGGGGTCGCGCTCTACGGCGCGGCGACGATCGTGTTCGGCCTTTCCAAGTGGCTGTGGCTGTCGGTCGGGGCCCTGGCGGTGCTCGGCGGGGCCGACATGCTGAGCGTGTTCGTTCGCCAGACCCTGGTCCAGCTGGTCACGCCAGACCCCATGCGCGGCCGCGTCGGCGCCGTCTCGACCCTGTTCATCTCGGCTTCTAACGAGCTCGGCGAGTTCGAGAGCGGGGTCGTCGGCAGCCTGCTGGGGCCGGTCGGGGCAGCGGTGTTCGGCGGCGTCGGGGCCCTGATCGTAACCGGCCTCTGGGCCGGCATGTTCCCGGCCCTGCGCAAGGCCGACCGCCTGGAGTGACGCCGCCCTTGGCTGCGCCCGCGGCCGGGGTGTAAGCGATTGGCCCGCGCGGCGCATTTTCTCGCGCGCCAACGACGAATTTTCTCAAGGAGCGATAGACGTCATGGGCATTCTTTCGGGCAAGGTGATCCTCATCACCGGGGGCGGCAACGGCATCGGCCGCGACTGCGCGCTGATCGCGGCGGCGAACGGCGCCAAGGTGGTCGTCAACGACCTGGGCGGCGGCATGAAGGGCGGCGACGAGGGCTCGGCCGGCCCGGCGCAGAAGGTGGTCGACGAGATCCGCGCCGCCGGCGGCGAGGCGGTGGCCAATTCCGAGAGCGTCACTTCGCTCAAGGCCTGCCAGGGCATGCTGGAACAGGCGCTCGACACCTTCGGCGGCCTGCACGCGGTGATCAATCCGGCCGGCATCCTGCGCGACGTGATGTTCCACAAGATGACTGAGGAAGACTGGGACCGCGTGATCGAGGTGCACCTGCGCGGCTCGTTCAACGTCTGCCGGGCCACGATCGAGCACTTCCGCAACCAGGAAGACGGCGCCTACGTCCTGTTCACCTCGACCTCGGGCCTGATCGGCAACATCGGCCAGACCAACTACGGCGCGGCCAAGATGGGCATCGCCGGCCTCGCCCGCATCCTGGCCCTGGAGGGCGCCTCGAAGAACGTCCGCGCCAACGCCCTGGCGCCCGTCGCCTGGACGCGCATGACCCAGTCGGTGCCGGTGAAGGACGAGGCCCAGGCCGCCCGCCGCGCGCAGATGGCCGCCGCCATCCGCCCCGACCAGCCGGCCCGCTTCTCGGTCGCCCTGTGCGCCGACGGCGCCAAGTCGGTCAGCGGCCAGTTCTTCGGCGCCTCCGGCGAGAACATCATCCTCTACTCGCAGCCGCGGCCGATCGAGACCGTGACCAAGGCCGAAGGCTGGACGCTGGAGAGCATCATCTCCGAGGCCCTGCCGAAGATGAGCGAGAAGTTCATCCCGCTCGCCCGCCCGGCCCCGGCCGCGCCGGCCCAGGCCCCGGCCGCGGCCAGCTGATCCGGACCACCGGAAACGACGGGGACCGGCGCAACCAGGCGGCCGGTCCCCTTTTCGTCCGCGGAGATCGCCTTGCTGATCAAGCTCGCCCTGCCCCGGATCCTGGAGCCGATGACTTCGGCCGAGGTCATCGCCGTGCACGCCCGAGAGGGCGAGGCCCTGCGCATCGGCGGCAGGCTGGTCGACCTGAAGATCGACCTCGGCGCGGCGCTGGCGCACGACTGTCCGCCCATTTCCTACTACCGCATCGCCCTGCGCGAGGCGGCGTGGCTGCGACGCCTGCCGCTGAACGTCGGCGACAGCGTCGCCCCCGGCGATCTCGTCGCCCTCTTCAGCACCACGGCAGACGAGCCGCTGGAGGGCGAGCCCGCCCGCTCGGCCCGCGTCACCGTCGCCGGGCTCGTCGTCGACACCGCCCTCTGGAGCGAACCCTGACCGCCCTGCCCCTGCGTCTCGGTCCCCTGGCGGCGCCGGGCTGGAGCGTGCTGCGCTCGGGCCTGCGCTGGCTGCGCCCTGACGGCGACTGGTGCGAGGCCGGCGACCTCTTCGCCTACTGCAACCTGGGCCTCACGCGCCGGCCGGGAACCGAGGGCCCGCTGCCGTTCGAGGGCGAGACCGAGGACTTCCAGGTCGCCTTCGCCGCCCCCGTGGCCGGCCGGCTGCGCCGCGCCGCGGCCGCCTCGACCGGTGGCATGCTCGACCGGCTGGGCTTCTCGATGCTGTGGACCGAGGACTTCGTCCTCGGCGCCCTGGAGGAGCCGCAGGGCCCCAGCGACGGGACCGTCGGCCTGATGTTCGCCGTCGGCCGGCGCGCCCTCGACCTGGCCGACGATCGCAGCGGCTTCCTGACCGGCTGGCACGACCGCACCCGCGCCTGGTGGGGCGACGGCGTCCCGCCCTCGGTGTTGGGCCTCGGCGTCTGCGACCAGCGCGGCCTCCTGTTCGGCGACGGCGTGCCGTTCGAGCCGATGTTCAAGGCCGTCCCCGCCGGCCTGCACCTCGTCTCGACGCCCGACCAGCCGCTGGTCCACTGCGCCCGCGTCACCCTCGAGCAGAAGCGGCGCACTCCTGAGCAGATGACCGCGATCGCCGAGGACGCGGCGCGCACCTTCCCCGCCGGCGACGGCCCTGCGCCCTCCCCCCAGGACTGGATGTTCCTGGGCGCGCTGCTGGGCAGCCTCGGCCAGGCGCCGACAGAGACCCGGGCGCCGTTGCTGACCCGGGCCGGGCTCGCGCTCAGCGCGCCGCCCGCGGTGGTGGCCATGTCGCTGGCCTCGGAGCCGCGCTTCGTGCTGCGCCACCGCCGGCTCGGCTACTGCCTGCGGGTGCACGAGTACCGCGTGGCGGTGCTGGGACCGGGCACGGTGCGCTGGCTGCAGCGCGAGTTCGAGCCCGTGCTGCTCGAGCCCGACGACATCCGCCGCGACTTCGTCGCCCTCTACGACGCCCTCAACGAGGACCGGCGCACCGACATGGTGATCCTCAACAGCTACGCCACCCAGGGCTTCGAGGACATCGCCACCTACGCCGTCTGCGATCCGCCGCTGCACCGGACGGTGGACAGCCTCTGGCGGCGCGCCCTGGACGTGATGCTGCTCGAGCTCGCCCGTGAGCGCGACATCGACATCATCGACGCCGACGCCCTGGCCTGCGAGCACGGCGGCCGCGATCACGCCCCCGACGGCGTCCACTTCAGCGGCGCCATGACCTGCCTGGCCCGCGGCCAGATGCTGGACCTCCTGCGCGCCCGCGGCGCGGCCGGGTTCGCCCCGGCGGCCGCTTAGCTCCTCTTTTTCCGCTCTCCCTCGCGAAAGCGAGGGCCCAGGGGTTTTGTCGGAGGGCGCGCGCCTTGCAGAAAAAAGCCTGGGCCCTCGCTTTCGCGAGGGAGAGCGGAGGGGTGGTGCAGCCACCGGCCTCCCGGCTCTCCTGTCAGCTCACCTCGAAGTCCACCGGCCAGTCGGCCAGGTCTTCGGCGGTGGCCGGCAACGGCTCGTCGGGGGTGTCGCTGAGGAGGGCGATGGGTTGGCCCAGGGCCTGCCACTCGCCGGCCGGGCAGAGGATGGCGCGCAGCACGCCGCTCTGGCCGGCGCGCACCTCGACCAGGGCCTTGTGCGTCTCCAGCTCGACCAGCAGCGCGCCGGGCTCGACGGCGGCGCCCGGCTGGACGTGCCACTCCAGCACCCGCACCTCCTCGACGTCCTCGATCGGGCCTGGAACGGCCAGCCTGTAGATCATGCTTTCTCCCGCGCACCGGCGCCCAACAGCCTGCGCACCGCGGCTGCTACCCGGTCCGCGTCCGGGATGCACGCGGCTTCGAGCGTCGGGCTGGACGAAACCGGCGCCGGCAGGGCCCCGACCCGCGCGGCGCGGACCGGACCCAGCGCCTCCTGCACGCGGAACGCCACCTCGGCCCCGACGCCGCAGGCCACCTGGCCCTCCTCGAGCGTGACGAGGGCGCCGGTGCGCGCGACCGAGGCGGCGACCGTGGCGACGTCGAGGGGCGCGAGACTGCGAAGGTCGATCACCTCGGCCGCGATCCCCTGCGCCGCCAGGGCCTCGGCCGCGTCGAGGGCGACGCGGACCATGTAGCCGTGGCTGGCGAGGGTGACGTCGCCGCCCGCCCGGCGGACCACGGCGCGGCCGAACGGCGTCGCCGCCTGCCCGGCGGGAACCTCGCCGGCCAGGGGGAACAGGCGCTTGTGGTCGACGAACACCACCGGTCCCTCGTCGCGCAGCGCGGCCTTCATCAGGCCGTAGGCGTCGGCGGCGGTGGACGGGGCGACGACCTTCAGCCCCGGCACGCCCATCAGCCAGGCCTCCAGGCACTGGGCATGGGCGACGCCCTGGCCCTTGGCGCCGGCCGTGGTCTTGACCACCACCGGCGCGGCCAGCTGGCCGCCGGTCTTGAAGGCGAGCTTGGCGCCGTAGTTCACCAGCGGATCGAGGCCCAGCATCAGGAAGTCCATGTAGGTGATGCTGACGAGGGGACGCAGGCCCGCCGCCGCGGCGCCCACCCCCAGGCCCACCATCGCCGCCTCGGCCACCGGCGTATCGCGCACGCGGGCGCGGCCGAAGCGGGCCTGCAGCCCGACGAACTCCTTGTACGAGCCGCCGTAGGCGCCGACGTCCTGGCCCAGCAGGACGACGCGCGGGTCGCGGGCCATCTCCTCGCCCACCGCCCGGCCGATCGCCTCGCGGAAGAACAGCTTGGTCGCGCCTTGCGTCTCAGCGGAGGCCATCGAACACCTCCGCGGGATCGGGGAACGGCGAGGCCTCGGCGAAGGCGATCGCGGCGGCGA
>DASZQQ010000411.1:0-8403 GCA_035549595.1 Caulobacteraceae bacterium | reverse complement strand
CGGGCGATCACCCAGTTCTTCTTCGATATCGACGGCTTCCTGCGTTTCTGCGACCAGGTCCGCGCCGCGGGCGTCACCATCCCGATCAGCGCCGGCATCATGCCGGTGACGAATGTGAAGGGCCTGAAGCGGATGGCCGGCCAGTGCCGCATCGACCTGCCGACCTGGCTGACCAACCTGTTCGAGGGGCTCGACAAGGATCCCGAGACGCGCCGCCTGATCGCCTGCTCCGTCGCCGCCGAGATGTGCGCGCGGCTGGAGGAGGAGGGCTTCGACCACTTCCACTTCTACACCCTGAACCGGGCCGACCTCGTCTACGCCATCTGCCGTGTGCTGGGCGTGCGCGAAGGGGCGGCGTGAGGGCGGGCGCAGCCGTCCTCTCTCTTCCCCACGTGGGGGAACTGGATCGGCGCGCCAGCGCCAAGACGATGGGGGCTCCAGCCGGACGCCGGCGCTGCCCCCTCCACCGCCTTCGGCGGTCCCCCTCCCCCAAGGGGGGAGGAGAAAGCCCCCTCGAGCGACGGAGCAAGCTCATGAACCGCACCGACCGCATCGAGGCCCTGAAGGCCGCCGCGCGCCAGCGCATCCTCGTCCTCGACGGCTCGTGGGGGGTGATGATCCAGCGGCGCAAGCTGACCGAGGACGACTTCCGCGGCGCGCGCTTCAAGGATCATCCGGTGCACCTGAAGGGCGACAACGACATCCTGTGCCTGACGCGGCCCGACATCATCGCCGAACTGCACGACGCCTATTTCGCCGCCGGCGCCGACATCAGCGAGACCAACACCTTCACCGCCACCTCGATCGCCCAGGCGGACTACGAACTGGAAAGCGCGGTGCGCGACATCAACCTCGAAGGCGCGCGCATCGCCCGTGAGGTGGCCGACCGCTGGAACGCCAAGGATCCGGCGCATCCGAAGTGGGTCGCCGGCTCGATCGGCCCGCTGAACCGGATGCTGTCGATGTCGGCCGACGTGAACGATCCGGGCGCGCGCACCGTGACCTTCGATGAGGTCTACGAGGCCTACCGCGAGCAGGTCCAGGCGCTGCACGAGGGCGGCGTCGACCTCTTCCTGATCGAGACCATCACCGACACCCTGAACTGCAAGGCCGCGCTGAAGGCGATCCTGGACCTGCAGGACGAGGGCCTGGAGCCGCTGCCGATCTGGATCTCGGGCACCATCACCGACCGCTCGGGCCGCACCCTGTCCGGCCAGACGGTCGAGGCGTTCTGGAACTCGGTGCGCCACGCCAGGCCGTTCGCGGTCGGCTTCAACTGCGCCCTGGGGGCCGAGCTGATGCGGCCGCACATCGCCGAGCTGGCCCGCATCGCCGACACCCTGGTCGCGGCCTATCCGAACGCCGGCCTGCCCAACGCCATGGGCGAATACGACGAGACGCCGGATGAGACCGGCCACCAGCTGCACGAGTGGGCCGAGAGCGGCATCGTCAACATCGTCGGCGGCTGCTGCGGCACGACGCCCGAGCACATCGCCCATGTCGCCCAAGCCGTGGCCGGGCTGAAGCCGCGCAAGCCTGCCGAACGGGCGACGGCGCTGCGTCTGGCCGGACTGGAGGCGTTCGAACTCGCGTGAGGCCGTTCGCCGGGCAAGGCTGCGCCCGATGCGGCCGCCCGGCGCCGCGCCTCTCTCGTGGGAGACACCGACGATGAAGACCCTCGTTCCCGCCTTCGCCTGCGTCGCCGCGCTCGCGGCCGCCGCCGCTCCGGCCCTGGCCGCCGACGCCGGCGTGACCCGCGCCTATGCCGCGCCGACCGCGCCGATCGCCAGCACGGCCGTCGTGCCGGCCGGCTACACGACGATCTACCTCAGCGGCCTGACCCCTTCGCCCGCGACCCCGCCGGCGGCGGGCGCGGCCCCCGCGTACGGCGACACCGAGGCGCAGGCCGAATCGGTGTTCCAGAAGATCGACGCGGCCCTCGCCGCCCAGGGGGCCAGCGCCGCCGACGTGGTCTCGATGCACGTCTTCCTGGTCGGCGACCCGGCCCAGGGCGGCAAGATGGACTTCGCCGGCATGATGAAGGCCTACCTTCGCCACTACGGCACGGCCGCCCAGCCCAACAAGCCGACCCGCACCACCGTCCAGGTCGCCTCGCTGGTCGGACCGGGCATGCTGGTCGAGATCGACTGCGTCGCGGTGAGGAAGGCGGGGCCATGACGGCGCCGCTCTTCGCCGCGCGGGCGGGGGCGCACGCTTCGACTGGCGTCGCCGGCCCCCTTCGATAGAAACCTGCGCCCTCGCCTTCGCGGGAAAGCGGACCAACAAGCAGTTCAGGACCTTGAGACCCACCTTCATCAACATCGGCGAGCGGACCAACGTCACCGGCTCGGCCCGTTTCCGCAAACTGGTCAGCGAGGGCGACTACACAGCCGCCCTCGCGGTCGCGCGCCAGCAGGTGGAGGCCGGCGCGTCGGTCATCGACGTCAACATGGACGAGGGCCTGCTCGATTCGGTGCGGGCGATGACCACCTTCCTGAACCTGATCGCCGCCGAGCCCGACATCGCCCGCGTGCCGGTGATGATCGATTCGTCCAAGTGGGAGGTGATCGAGGCCGGCCTGAAGTGCGTCCAGGGCAAGGCGATCGTCAATTCGATCTCCCTGAAGGAGGGCGAGGCGAAGTTCCTGGAGCAGGCGACCAAGTGCCTGCGCTACGGCGCCGCCGTGGTGGTGATGGCCTTCGACGAGCAGGGCCAGGCCGACACCCGCGAGCGCAAGGTGGCGATTTGCGAGCGCGCCTACCGCATCCTGACCGAGCAGATCGGCTTCCCGCCCGAGGACATCATCTTCGACCCCAACATCTTCGCCGTGGCGACGGGGATCGAGGAACACGACAACTACGCCGTGGACTTCATCGAGGCGACGCGGGCGATCAGGCAGCAGCTGCCGTACGCGCGCGTCTCGGGCGGGGTGTCGAACATCTCGTTCAGCTTCCGCGGCAACGAGCCGGTGCGCCGGGCGATGCACGCGGTGTTCCTGTACCACGCCATCGCCGCGGGCATGGACATGGGCATCGTCAACGCCGGCGACCTGCCGGTGTACGACGAGATCGAGCCGGAGCTGCGCGAGGCGGTCGAGGACGTGATCCTGAACCGCAAGGCCGGGGCCACCGAGCGCCTGGTCGAGTTGGCGCCGAAGTACAAGGGCGGCAAGGCGCAGGAGAAGGTCATCGACGCGGCCTGGCGCTCGGGGCCGGTGAACGCGCGCCTCAGCCACGCCCTGGTCAACGGCATCACCGACTACATCGAGGCCGACACCGAGGAGGCGCGCCTGGCCGCCACGCGGCCGCTGGACGTCATCGAAGGCCCGCTGATGGACGGCATGAACGTCGTCGGCGACCTGTTCGGCGCGGGCAAGATGTTCCTGCCCCAGGTGGTCAAATCGGCCCGGGTGATGAAGCAGGCGGTGGGCTATCTGCTGCCGTTCATGGAGGCCGAGAAGGCGGGCGGAGGCCGCAAGAGCGCCGGCAAGGTGCTGATGGCCACCGTCAAGGGCGACGTGCACGACATCGGCAAGAACATCGTCGGCGTCGTCCTGCAGTGCAACAACTACGAGGTCGTCGACCTGGGGGTCATGGTCCCGGCCGACCGCATCCTCGACGAAGCTGTGGCGCACGGCGCCGACATGATCGGCCTCTCGGG
Source organism: Caulobacteraceae bacterium (assembly GCA_035549595.1). Classification (GTDB taxonomy): domain Bacteria; phylum Pseudomonadota; class Alphaproteobacteria; order Caulobacterales; family Caulobacteraceae; genus Acaudatibacter. Next base: position 4,743 of record DASZQQ010000411.1, on the reverse strand, counting down.
GCTCATCACGCCGTCGCTGGACGAGATGGTGTTCGTGGCCTCGGAGATGGAGCGGCGCGGCTTCGACAAGCCGCTGCTGATCGGCGGCGCCACCACCAGCCGAACCCACACCGCCGTGCGCATCGAGCCGGCCTACCGCCGCGGCTCGACCACCTATGTCGTCGACGCCAGCCGCGCCGTCGGCGTCGTCTCGGCCCTGATGTCGCCGACCGAGCGGCCCAGGGTCGAGGCCGAGACGCGCGCGGAGTACCAGCGGGTGCGCGAGCAGTTCGCCCGCGGCCAGGAGGTCAAGGCGCGCACGCCGATCGGGGCCGCCCGCGACAACCGCTACCGCATCGACTGGCAGGCCTGGCAGGCTCCGAAGCCGACCTTCACCGGCACGCGAACCTTCGCCGCTTACGATCTGAAAGAGCTGGCGAAATACATCGACTGGTCGCCCTTCTTCGCCACCTGGGAGCTGGCCGGCCGCTACCCGGACATCCTGACGGACGACGTCGTCGGCGAGGCGGCCACCAGCCTCTTCGCCGACGCCCAGGCCATGTTGAAGAAGATCGTGGACGAGCGCTGGTTCGAGGCGCGCGGCGTCGTCGGCATCTGGCCGGCGAACGCGGACGGCGACGACATCGTCGTCTGGACCGACGACACCCGCACGGCCGAGCGCGCCCGCCTCTTCACCCTGCGCCAGCAGATGGCCAAGCGCGAAGGCTCGCCGAACCTGGCCCTGGCCGACTTCATCGCCCCGATCGGCGCCGGGGCGGACTACGTCGGGGGCTTCACGGTGACGGCCGGCCACGGCGAGGCCGAGGTCGCCGCGCGCTTCAAGGCCGCCGGCGACGACTATTCGGCGATCCTCGCCACCTCGCTGGCGGATCGCCTGGCCGAGGCCTTCGCCGAGGCCCTGCACCACCGGCTGCGGCGCGAGCTGTGGGCCTATGCGCCGGACGAGGGCTTCGACATCGACGCCCTGATCGGCGAGCGCTACCAGGGCATCCGCCCAGCTCCCGGCTATCCGGCCCAGCCCGACCACACCGAGAAGCGCACCCTGTTCGACCTGCTGGGCGCCACGGCCGCGACCGGCGTCGAGCTCACCGACAGCTTCGCCATGACGCCGCCGGCCTCGGTCTCGGGCCTCTACCTCGCCCACCCGGAAGCGCACTACTTCGGCGTCGGCCGCATCGACCGCGACCAGGTCGAGGACTATGCGGCGCGCAAGGGGTGGGACCTGGCGACCGCCCAGCGCTGGCTGGCCCCGATCCTGAACTACGACCCCTACGCGGCCGTGGCCGGCGGGTAGCGCGGTTCGCCGACGCCTGTTGTCGCAGGCGCGGATAACCGTCGCCGCGGCGGCGGCCGTCTGTTACCGAACATGCTGCGATGCAGCGGTTCGTCCTCACAGAGAACATCCGACGCTTCCGGCAGCGGCTGGCCGCCGCCGGCGACGACGCCGCGCGCGAGCAGATCGGCGAAATGCTGCTGGCCGCCGAGCGAGACCTGGCGATGCTCGACGCGGCGACCTCCGGCGCGCGGCAGGGGTGGCGCGCCGGAACACCGGAGGACCTCGACGCCATCCGCGCGGAGAAGCTCGCCTGGTTCCGCCAGACCTTCGCCGACGACCCGCGGCTGGCCGCCCTGATCGATCCGGCGCCAGGCCTGACGATGGTCGAGATCAACCGCTTCTACGAGACCTCCAGCGGCTATCCGCGCGACGAGGTGGTCGGCAAGCCTCTGTTCGACCTCTTTCCGGACAACCCCGACGATCCCGGGGCGACCGGGGTCCACAACCTCTACGCCTCGCTGCGCCAGGTCGCCGAGACCGGCCGCAGCCACGCCATGGCCCTGCAGCGCTACGACACCCACGACGCCGAGGGCGTCTGGACCGCCCGCTACTGGCGCCCCGTGAACACGCCGCTGCACGACGACCAGGGCCGGCTGATCTACCTGCTGCACGTCGTCGAGGAGGCCGAGGCCCCCGAGGGCGCCAGCGAGTCTAGTACTCCGCCCTGAGCGTCACGCCCACGGTGCGGGGCGCGCCGAGCTGGCCCGCGGTTCCGAAGGCGCCGGCGCCCGGGATCGAAGCCGCGCCCAGGGTCTGGAAGTAGACCTTGTCGAAGGCGTTGTTGATCCAGACCGACGCTTCGTAGCGGTCGCGCACGCGCACGCCCAGGCGCGCGTTCACGAGCCCGTAGCTCTTGATGCGCGCATAGGCGGCGTCGTCCACCGAGCCATAGACGCCTGAGCGGTAGCTGTACTGCATGAGCGCGTAGCCCTTCACCTGGTCGGAGAGGTCGGTGTCGTACCGGGCCTGGGCGTTCGCCACCCAGCGGGGGGCCTGATACACAGGCCGGCCGGTCAGGTTGCAGGGGGCAGCGACGCCGACCGGGCAGGGGGCGTTCGGATAGGCCGTATAGTGGGCGTCGTTGTACGAGCCGTTCGCCGAAATCTCGAAGTGGCCGTCGATCCGCCAGTCGACCTCCGCCTCGACGCCGCGGGCGCGGATGTCCCCCACGTTGGCCAGATAGGCCTTCGCCCCGTTGGGCGGGGCGATGTTCGCCTGCAGGCCCTTCAGCTCGGTCCAGAACAGGTTGGCGTCGAGGTCGAGGCGGTCGCCGAACAGGCGCTGCTTGATCCCGAGCTCGCCGTCCCGGACGGTCTCGGGCTGCAGCACCAGCGGCGAGCCGGCGGTGACGGCGGCGTTCAGGTTGAGGCCCGCGGCCTTGTAGCCGGTCGAATAGGAGCCGTAGACCGAGCCGTGCGCGCCGAGGCGATAGCTGGCGCTGGCGAGATACGACCAGTTCCCGCTGCTGACGGTGACGTTGTAGTGGAACGGCAGCGACGTCGCCGCATAAGGCGTCCCCAACGTCGAGGTGTCCGAGATCCCGTGGCGCTCGTCGTGCGTGAAACGCACGCCGCCGGTCAGCGTCAGGCGGTCGGTCAGCTTGTAGTTGGCCTGGCCGAAGGCCGCGACGCTGTCGGTGCGGGCCAAGGTGTCGCCGATGTACTGCGACCCTGGCGCGATCACGATGGCGGCGGCGGCCGGGTTCGCGAGCCGCACATAGGTCGTATAGAAGGCGCTGGCGTCGGTCCCGAACTGGTTCAGGACATAGTGGTCTTTCAGCGTCTGCCGGAACAGGTAGAAGCCCGCCTGCCAGCTGAACCGGCCGGGCTTGGAGGCCAGGCGCAGCTCCTCGGAAATCTGATGGTCGCGTGTGTTGGCGGCGTTGACCTGGATGATGTCCAGCGGCGTGCCGTCGCTGTCCTGCAGCGGATCGAAGTGCCAGTAGCGCCAGGCGCTGATCGATGTCAGGTCGGCGAAGCCCAGGTCCCAGTTCACCTCGGCGCTCGCCGACTGCTGTTCGGTGCGCATGCGCTGGGGCGCGTTGTTCAGGGTGAAGCCGCGCGAGGCGGCCGGGACGTAACCGAGGGCGGAGAAGGCCGCGAGGGTCCGGCCCGTCGTCGCCGAGAGGCCCGGCGCGAAGGCGCTGGCGAGCACGCTGACGCAGCAGGTGTCGTTCTCGTCCGAGTATTCGGCGATCAGCCGCTCGCTCAGTCGCGGGGAGGGCGTCCCCAGCAGCTGAAGCCGCGCGCCGCTGCGGCCGATGCTGTTGCCCGCCAGGTGCGTCGTGCGGTTCTCCAGGACGCCGTCCCGGTCGGTTCGGAAGGCCGTCAGGCGGCCGGCCAGGAGACCGGGGACGATCGGTCCGGTCACCGTGCCGCGGATCTGACGGTAGGCATAGTCGCCGAACGAAGCCTCGAGCGCTGCGCCGGGCGTGAAGTCCGGCTTGCGGGTGGTGACGTTGATCACGCCCGCCGAACTGTTGCGTCCGAAGAGCGTGCCCTGTGGTCCGCGCAGCACCTCCACCTGCTCGACATCGATCAGGTCCGCCAGCGCCATGCCCGGACGGCCGAGGTAGACGCCATCGAGGTAGATCCCCACCGAGGTGTCGAGGCCGTCCGAGGCGCTCGACACCCCGATGCCGCGGATGCCGACCGAAGAGTTCCGCGGGTTGGCATTGAACGCGACGAGGTTCGGCACGCGGTTCTGGATGTCGGCCAAGGTGTAGCCGCCGGTGCGTTCCAGCGATTCGCCCGACAGCACGGACAGCGGGATCGGTACGTCGATCGCCCGCTCCTGCGTCCGCCGCGCGGTGACGATGAGTTCGTTGACCGAGGCGCCGCCGTCAAGCGCGGCGTCCGCCGTGTCGGCGCAGGCGGCCCCGCCCAGCGACAGGCCTGACAGGAAGGAAGCGGCCCACAGCCGCCGATGTCGAAGTGTCTCGCTCATGGCCTTGACCCCAGTCGGTTCGCAAGGCCGCGACATCTCCTATCTATAAAATAGGATTTAAAGCGAGAGAACCTGAAGGTCGGGTTAGTTTTCCTGCTCGCTTGAGGGGGCTGGACTCTGTCCCTGCCGCGCGGGCCTGCGCGCGCGCGAGGAATGTGGTTGATTTGGCCGACACGGCGCCTTCAGGGCGGCGGAACGGAGAAGCGAGGCGCCATGCTGTCACAACGCGGTCGGTACGCGATCAAGGCGCTGCTGTGCCTGGCCCGCGCCGACCCCGAGCAGCTCGGCGTCACCGCTATCGCTGGCCGGGAGATGATCCCGCGCAAGTTCCTCGAGGCGATCATGACCGACCTGCGCAAGGCCGGCATCGTCGAGAGTACGAGGGGCGCGGCGGGCGGCTACCGGCTGGCGCGGCCGGCCGACCTGATCACCTTCGGCGAGGTGATCCGACTGACCGACGG
>DASZQQ010000410.1:0-24728 GCA_035549595.1 Caulobacteraceae bacterium | reverse complement strand
CGTTCCGCCGACGGTTCTTGCGTTGCGTTCTCAGTAGGGGATCGCGCTCAGGCTTGTTTTCCATTTGACGACAAGCGCTTGCCATTTCATGACAGGCTTATGACCGCCCTCGTCCGCGCCGCGGCCCTGGCCAACTTCGCCGAGGTCTGCCGCCAGCTCGGCCTCAACGCCCATCAGATGCTGCGCGAGGCCGGCATCGACGCGCGCGCGCTCGCCGAGCCCGAGATGCGGCTGCCGGGGGCCCAGGTCGCGGCGGTGCTGGAGACCGCGGCGGAGCGGTCGGGCTGCCCGACCTTCGGCCTGCGGATGGCCGAGCAGCGGCGCCTCGCGGACTTCGGCGTCGTCAGCCTGCTGATCGCCCACCAGCGCACGCTGCGCGACGCGCTGGAGACGACGATGCGGTACCGGCACCTGCTCAACGAGTCCCTGGCCATGCACCTGGAGGACTCCGGCGACCTCGCCATTCTGCGCGAGGAACTGCTGATCGAGCGGAGCCAGCCCGCGCGTCAGGCCTACGAACTCGCCATCGGCGTCATCTTCCGCCTGTTCCGCGCCCTGCTCGGGCCGCGCTGGCGGCCGTACAGCGTCAACTTCAGCCACGCCGCGCCGGCGGACACGAACGTCCATCGCCGCGTGTTCGGCGTCGAGGTCCAGTTCCGGAGCGAGTTCAACGGCATCGTCTGCCCCCGCGCCGACCTCGACAGGCCGAACCCCGAGGCCGAGCCGGCCATGGCCGAGTACGCGCGCCAGTTCCTCGACACCCTGCCCGGCCGCGGCCCGGCCTCGGCCGTGCGCGACGTGCGCCAGGCCGCCTGGCTGTTGTTGCCGATGGGCCGCGCGTCGATCGCCCATGTCGCCCAGGGCCTGGGCCTCAACGTGCGCACCCTGCAGCGGCGCCTGTCGGCCGAGGGGGCGGAGTTCTCCGACCTGCTGAATGGCGTGCGCCGCGACCTCGCCGTCCGCTACCTGGCCAACCCGGCCTGGTCGATGACCCAGATCGCCCGCATGCTCGGCTACGGCCAGCTCAGCTCGTTCACCCGCTGGTTCATCGCCGAATTCGGTGTCCCCCCGACCGCGTGGCGGGCGAAACGCTAGAGCCACTCCCGGCAGAAACCAGGACCGGGCCGAAGGCCGCTCTCACCACAGAGGTAAAGGAGGGGCACGGAGGGGCGCCCTCCTTTTCCTCCGTGTACCTCTGTGTCCTCTGTGGTCGAACTGGGGCGGTTGGTTGAGACACCGGCTTCGCCGGAAAGGTCAGGCGAAGAGCAGGACCGCCGCCAGCACCAGGGTCGCGATCCAGGCGGTTTCCAGGACCATCAGGGCCACCGGGCGCCAGCCGACCGCGACGAGGTCCTTGAACGAGGTCTTCATGCCCAGCGCGGCGATGGCGACGACGAGGCAGTCGCTGGAGAAGGTCTTTGTCGCCTCGGTGACCGGCTTGGCGAGGAGGCCGAGGCTGTTGAGCAGCACCAGCAGGGCGAAGCCGAACAGGAACCACGGCACGGGCGCCTTGGCCTTGCCGGCGCCGCCTTTCGCGCCCCGCGCGACGATGACGGCGATGGCGAACACCACTGGCAGCAGGAGCGTGACGCGCAGCAGCTTCACATAGGTGGCGATGTCGCCGGTCTGGGGCGAGATGGTGTAGCCGGCGCCCACCACCTGGGCGACGTCGTGGATGGTCCCGCCCAGGAAGATGCCGGCGCGCACGTGGTTCAGGCCCACGGCGGCGACGATCATCGGATAGGTGATCATGGCGATGGTCGAGAGCGCCGTGACAGTCACCACGGCCAGGATGGTGTCGCGCTCGCTCTCCTTCGTGCGCGGCAGGACCGAGGCGACGGCGAGCGCCGCCGAGGCGCCGCAGATGCCGACCGCCCCGCCCGAGAGCACGCCGAAGCTGCGGCTCTGGCCGAACAGGCGTGAGGCGAGGAAGCCCAGCGCGATCGTCGACCCGACGCCCACGACCACGGTGGCGATCGGCATCACGCCGAGGCTGAGGATCTGGGCCGCCGTGATGCGCGCGCCCAGCAGAGCCACGCCCAGACGAAGCACCGCCTTGGACGAGAACTCGATGCCGGCGACGCAGCGCCCCTCCTCGTGCAGGAAGTGGAACGCCATGCCGATCAGGAGCGCGAACAGCATCACCGGGGCCTGGTAGTGCTGCGAGAGCCAGGTGGCGGCCAGGCCGATGACGCCGGCCGCCAGCAGCCCCGGATAGGTCGCCTGCAGGGTGGCGAGGCCCGGAATGCGGCGGGTCCGCGACGGCGGCGGGGCGTGGGCGTGGTCGAGCCCCTCCATGCCGCCCAGGGAGGCGAACAGCTGGTGCGCGGCCGCCGCGTCGGTGTCGAGATCGGTCATCTTGCCCCCACCCGGATGAGCGTCAGGCCGTCGGCCGTTCGCCGATGATCGAGACGCGATAGCCGGACCGCTCCAGCGGATAGTAGTCCCAGATCGCCTGGTGCTGAGTGCAGCGGTTGTCCCAGAAGACGAGGGTGTTGGGCGTCCAGCGCACGCGGCAGGTCAGGGCCGCCTGGGTCTCGATGTGGCGGTACAGCATCTCCAGCACCGCGGCGCTCTCGAACCTGGCCAGCTGGGGGATGTGCGAGGTGAAGCCGCGGTTGACGAACAGCAGCTTGCGGCCGGTCTCGGGGTGGCGGACCACCACCGGGTGCTCGTTCTTCTGGAACTCCTCGTTCGGCCGGTAGCCGTAGCCCTGGACCCAGGGGATGGCCCCGTCGTGGACGGCGGTCAGCGGATCCAGGAACGCCTTCATGGCGTCCGACAGCATGTCGTAGGCCAGGTGCATGTTGGCGAACATCGTGTCGCCGCCCGAGCCGATCTGCGGCGTCTTGTCGAGGTACAGCATCGAGCCCATCGGCGGCTCGGCGTCGCAGGTGACGTCGGCGTGCCAGTTCTCGCCGGCGACGTATTTGGAGTTGGCGGTGGCGCGCACCAGCAGGCGCTCGTTGTCGCCCTCGCGCATGGCCTGCAGCGGGTGGACGTGCAGGCGCCCGAAGCGGCGGCCGAAGCGCTTGTGGTCCTCGGCGCTGAGGTGCTGGTCGCGGAAGACGAGCACGTGGTGCTCCAGCAGCGCGCGGTGGACCTCGTCGAACTGGCGGTTGGAGAGCTCGGTGGAGAGGTCGACGCCCTCGATCTCGGCGCCGATCACCGGCGTGATCGGGCGCACGTGGATGGTCTCGTACGGCTCGTGACGGGCCTCGACGAGGGCCTGGACGGCGTGAAGTCCCTGGCGGTGCATGGGCGGTTCCTCCCCGGAGCGCTTGTCTGATTGTGCTCGCAGCCTAGCCGCGCGGCCGGCGGCGCGCTTGACAGTCGGGGCCAGGAATTTGACAGTTGGGGCCAGATGGCAGAGCCCCTGATCCGCAGCGCCAGCCTGACCGGCTTCGCCGAGCTCGCGCGCGCCCTGGGCCTCGACCCCTATCGCCTCGCCGCCGAGCAGCACGTCCCCGCCCGGGCGCTTGCCGATCCCGACCTCCTGCTGCCGGCCGCCGCGGTCGGCCGGCTGCTGGAGACCGCCTCGCGCCGGGCCGGCGCTCCGGATTTCGGTCTGCGCCTCGCCGAGACGCGCAACCTGTCGAACCTCGGCGCGGCGGGCCTGCTGGCGCGCGAGCAGCCGACACTGAAGCGTGCGATCGAGGTGCTGGCCGGACGCATGGGCTCGCACAACCAGGCGCTGGCCCTGACCGTCGAGACCGAGGGCGACGTCGCCATCCTGCGCGAGGCCCTGACCGGTCCCGGCGCCATCGCCGCGCGCCAGGCGCACGAGCTGGTGCTGGGCGTCCTGGTCCGCACCATCCGCCGGCTGATGGGGCAGACATGGCGGCCCGAGGCGGTGTTCTTCGTCCATGCCGCGCCGGCGGACCTCGCCACGCACCGGCGCGTCCTCGGCGTCACGCCCCGGTTCGACGAGGCGTTCAACGGCCTCGCCTTCGACGCCCGCGAACTGGAGCGGCTGGTGCCGGGTTCGGACCCGGTCGCGGCCGAGCGCCTCGAACGCTACGTCGCCGAGGTGGAGGGCGCCGGCCGCGCGGGCGCCGCGGCCGAGGTCGAGGCCCTGATCCAGGCCCTGCTGCCCCAGGGCGCCTGCAGCATCGCCCGCGTCGTCCAGCTGATGGGCACGAACCGCCGCACCCTGCACCGTCGCCTCGCCGAGGAAGGAACCTCGTTCACCGCCCTCGTCGAACGCGCGCGCCTGGAGCTGTGCCGCGCCGACCTCGCCTCGGGGCGCCGCTCGATGACCGAGATCGCCGAACGCCTGGGCTACGGCAGCCTCAGCGCCTTCTCCCGCTGGAAACGCACCCGCTTCCCGGCGTGAGCGATCCGGCGAAGCTGGGACAAGTTCGAACGCCCGATTCGACCACAGAGGTCACAGAGGTGCACGGAGGATCGGGAGGGCGCCCTCTGTGCTCCTCTGTGCACCTCTGTGTCCTCTGTGTTGAAAACGGCCTTCGGCCCGACCCCGACCGGGGACATGTTCCGCCAGGAACGTGTCCCCTCCAGCGAAGAGCCCTCAACAGGGGACACGAACCCTGCCTGCGGCAGGGATCATGTCCCCGGCGCAGCTACTGCCTCGTCATCTCGGCCCGGACCTGGGCCTTGACCTCGCCGGCGGGCATTTCGCGGGGGGTTTCGAAGACCACCTTCTCGATCCGGCCCGGGTAGTCGAACGGGGCGGCGTAATCGCCGGTGACGGGCGACAGGCTGCGGCCGATGTCCATGCCGGTGGACGAGATCAGGAACAGCAGGCGCGGGATCGAGCCCTGGGCCACCTCGGCGCCGTCGATGGAGAGGATGGCGTCGCCGCCGCCGTCCTCGCGCCGGCGGATGACGAGGCCGATGCTGTGCTCGCCCGGCGCCAGGGGCGCGGCCGCCTCCAGCCGCGTGTGGCGGTGGAAGAAGTTGTAGTCGAACACCAGGCGCCCGTTCTTCACCATCAGCACGAAGCCCGAGTTCAGGCTGCCGCGGGCGATGATGGCCCCGTCGGCGTAGCCCTCGGGGTGGCTGAGCTTCACCTCGGTGGTCCAGCCGCGCGCCCCCGACGGGCAGGCGTCGGACACCAGGTGCGAGATCGGCGGGTAGTAGACGAAGCGGCTGCGCGACGACGGCAGGCCCGGCCGCATCGAGGCGCGGAAGAGGGCCATGGCGCCGCGGTCGTCGAGCGGCAGGACACCGTGCTCCTCGGCCTCCGCCCACCAGAGGTCGACCAGTTCCTTCAGCTTCTCCGGGTGGCTGGCGGCGAGGTCGTCGTGCTCCGAGAAGTCCTCGGCCAGGTGGTAGAGCTCCCAGCGGTCCTCGTCGAACGGCTGGCCGGGCGCGTGGTGCGTGACCGCCTTCCAGCCGTCTTTCCAGATGCCGCGGTGGCCGAGCATCTCGAAGTATTGCGGCCCGCGCGGCAGGTCCGCGGTCTTGTCGTCGAACGTCGGCACGAGGCTGACCCCGTGCACCGGCATCTGCGGCACGCCGGCGACCACGTCGGGCTTGGGGATGCCGAGGGCGTCAAGGATCGTCGGGGCGACGTCGATGGCGTGGCAGAACTGGTCGCGGGTCTCGCCCGCCGCCTTCAGGCCTGCCGGCCAGTGCACGATCAGCGGATCGCGCACGCCGCCGCCGTGGGTGTTCTGCTTGTACCACTTCAAGGGCGTGTTGCCGGCCTGGGCCCAGCCCCAGGGGATGTTGCAGTGGCTGTCGGGCCCGCCGATGTCGTCCAGGCGCGTCACCGCCTCGTCGACGCTTTCGCGCAGGCCGTTGAACCACTTCATCTCGTCGAGCACGCCGGTGGCTCCGCCCTCCTGGCTGGCGCCGTTGTCGCTGAGCAGCAGGAAGAGGGTGTTGTCCCACTGGCCGACCGACTTCAGGAACGCCACCAGGCGGCCGATCTGGACGTCGGTGTGGTCGAGCATGGCCGCGAACGCCTCCTGCAGGCGCGCGGCGAACTTCTGCTCGTTGTCGGAAAGCTCCGACCACGGCCGGACGCCGGGATTGTGCGGGGCGAGCTTGGTCTCGAGGGGCACGATCCCCATCGCCTTCTGGCGGGCGAACCACTCCTCGCGCGCCACGTCCCAGCCGGCGTCGAAGCGGCCGCGGTACTTGTCCAGGTACTCCCTCGGCGCCTGGTGCGGCGAGTGCATGGCCCCGAACGCGAGGTAGAGGAAGAACGGCCGCTCGGGGACCAGGGAGGTCAGGTCGCGGACCATGCCCGAGGCCTTGTCCACGATGTCCTCCGACACGTGGTAGCCGTCCTCCGGCCCGCCGGGCGGGTCGACGAAGTGGTTGTCGTGTGTGAGTTCCGGGAAGAACTGGTCGGTCTCGCCCTGCAGGAAGCCGTAGTAGCGGTCGAAGCCCTTCTGCAGCGGCCAGTTGGTGTAGGGGCCGGCGGCCGAGCATTCGGACATCGGCGCCAGGTGCCACTTGCCCGCGGCGAAGGTGGCGTAGCCGTTGTCGCGCAGGATCTCGGCGAGGGTCGCGGCCGAGCGCGGCACCGCCCCGCGCATGTTCGGAAAGCCGGTGTCGAAGTTCGAGATCGCCCGCATGCCGACGGCGTGGTGGTTGCGGCCCGTCAGCAGGCAGGCCCGGGTCGGGGAGCACAGCGCTGTGGTGTGGAAGCCGGTGTAGCGCAGGCCGCCGGCGGCCAGGGCGTCCATGTTCGGCGTCTCGATGGTCGAGCCGTAGCAGCCGAGGTGCGCGAAACCGGTGTCGTCGAGAACGATCAGGACGACGTTCGGCGCGCCCTTCCTGAACTTCGCGTCCGGCCACCAGGGCTTGGATTCCGCGAAGGTCCTGCCGATGACGCCATGGAACTCTTCGCCGGAGGGGGCTTTGCGGGTCATGCCTTTGGCTCCTGATGGGCGGGCGCGGCCAGGAGGCCGGCGGTCCCGTAGGTGGAAAGCTCGTCGACGAGGGCGTCTAGGGCAGCGCGGGTTCGCCGCTGCGCCGGCGTGTCGCGCATCCAGCGCGCCAGGGCGAAGGCGGCGCTGTCGGCTAGCCAGGCCAGGCGCCGGCGGATCTGCGGCTCGGGCACCTGCGGCGCGGCCGCGCGCAGGCGCCGGCCGGCCAGGCGCAGGGAGCTGATGTTCTCCTCGCGCACCTGTTCCTCGCCCAGCAACTGCGGGTGGAAGCGCACCTGGGCCAGGATCGACAGGTAGTCGGCCCCCCACGGCTCCTCGAAGCAGGTCTCGGCGAGGGCGGCGATCTCGGCGCGGACGACCGCGTAGGGCGAGGCGTCGGCCGGCAGGGCATCCAGCAACGCGTGCCGGCGGACGTTGATCGGACCCAGGCGCCGGTCGAGCACCGCGCGCAGCACGCCCCCGCGCGAGCCGAAGTGGTAGTGCAGCGCCGAGCGGTTCTTCTGCCCCGAGACGGCGACGATGCGCGTCAGGGCGACGTTCTCCACCCCCTCCGAGGCGAACAGCCGCTCGGCGACGTCGATCAGCTCGTCGACGGTGGTCAGGGCGTCGGCTCGGATAGTGCGGGGCGCGGACATCTAATACGTCGTATTAAATTGTCAGTCGCCGTGTCGTCAACCGCGCTCGAGCAGGCCAGGTCAGTGGTGGAAGGCGTCGAGGGCGTTGAGGGCGGCGGGGCCGATGACGATCAGGAAGATCGTCGGGAAGATCAGCAGCATCATCGGCAGGGTCAGCAGCGTCGGCAGCCGATTGCCTCGTTCCTCGAGCCGGACCATGGCCTCGTCGCGGATGCGGCCGGCGACGCCGCGCAGCGACTCCGCCAAGGGTGTGCCGTAGCGCAGGGACTGCGACAGGGTCGTCACCACCGCGTGGATGTCGGGCAGGTCGACGCGGCTGGCGAGGTTGGCGAGGCCCGCGCCCAGGTCGGCGACGCGCAGGTCGGCGGCGGTGAGCGCCAGTTCCTCGGCCAGCAGCGGCTGCGACTCTTCGAGGGCCCCGGTCACGCGGGCGAGGCCGGCCTCCAGCGAGAGGCCCGCCTCGGTGCACACCACCAGGAGCTCCAGCGCGTCGGGCAGGCCCCGGGCGATGGCGGCGGCGCGCCGGTCGGCGGCCTCGTGCGCCAGCAGCATCGGCGCGCTCCAGCCGGCCGCGCCTGCGCCGATAGTGGCGGCCAGCCAGATCCAGAGGGCGTCCGCGGAGGGGTAGAGCTTGCGGGTCAGCGCCAGCGCCGCGAACGCCAGCAGGGCGCAGCCGGCCGCCTCGGCCAGGGTCAGGGCGATCCGGGCGTGTCGCTGGGCGATGCGCCAGCGCGCCAGCGCCCGGGCGACCTCGCGCATCTCGCGCTCGCGCCGCTTGCCGACCGGGTGGCGCAGGAACGCCAAAGGCCCCGGAGCGGCGCTCGCCTTGCCGTCATCGGGGGCCACCAGTCGCAGGCGGGCCAACGCCGCGGCGCGCTCGTCGGCGCGCTGCATGGCCGAAAGCAGCACCAGGACCGCCAGGGTCAGGCCGGCGGCGAGGAGGATGGTCAGGACGTCGTCGGTCGGCATGGCGCGTCTCCCCTCAGTCGGCCGAGACGCTGCGCATCAGGCGGCGCATGACGAAGAGGCCGGCCAGCAGGGCCCCGCCCGCCGCGCCCAGGATCCAGTTGCCGCGGCGATCGACGATCAGCGGCTTCAGATAGTCGGGCGAGGTCACCAGGAGCGCGCCGACGGCGAGGACCGGCAGGGCGCTCAGGATCCAGGTCGATAGGCGCACCTCGGCCGAGACCGCCTTCACCTTCAGCCGCATCGCCCGGCGCCGGCGGATCATCACCGAGAGCTGCTCCAGGGTCGCGGCCAGGTTGCCGCCGGTGGCGTACTGCAGGCCCACCGCCACGGCGAAGAACCGGAAGTCGGGCAGGCCGATCCACCCCGCGGCCCTCGTCAGGGCCTCGTCCAGCGGCGCGCCGATCCGGGTCTCGTCGGCCAGATGGGCGAACACCGCGGCCACGGGCTGCGGGGCGTCCGCTGCGACCGTGCCGACCGCCGCCGTGATCGGCACGCCGGCGCGCAGGGTGCGCACGATCATATCGATGGCGTCCGGGAAGCCGTCCAGGAAGCGCGCCTTCAGGGCCCGCTGCTCGACGCCCAGCAACGCGCGCGGGGTCGCCACCAGCGCGACGGCGGCGAGCGCGGCGGAGAGCCAGGCCGGCGCATGGGCCATCGAGCGCAGCACCAGCCAGGCTGCGGCCCCGGCCAAGGGCGCGCTGAGCACCAGCGTCAGGCGCGAGAGGCTGGCCCCCCAGCGGCGCGAGACGCCGAGCCCCAGCAGCCGCTCGGTGAAGTCGCGCAGGCGCTGCCCGCGGCTCGCGGCGGGCGTCGCCTCCCCCGCCGGCCCCAGCGGCCCCAGGGTGGCGTCCAGCAACTGCAGCCGTCCGTCGATCAGTTTGCGCCGGGCGCTGGCCACGGCCAGGGCGTCGGCGCCGACGGCCGCGGCCCCGATCAGGAGCCAGGTCAGGAGGATGACAAGGACGGTCATGCCGCCGCCCTCTGCGGCGCCGCGCCCAGCGTGCGCATGAAGGCCTCGACGGCGCCGTAGTACTTCAGGCGGCTCAGGAAGCGCGGCTCGGACGGGTGGGCGACGAACTCGCCGTCCAGGCGCCCGTCGGGCCGCTCGCCCAGGAAGCGGTACTCGAACAGCGGGGTCAGCACGATGGCCTCGCCCTCGATGTGCGACACCTCGACGACCTCCGTCACCCGGCGCACGCCGTCGCGCATGCGCTCGGTCTGGACGATGAGGTCGATGGCGCTGGCGATCTGGCCGCGGATGGCCCGCTCGGGCAGGCTGGTGTTGGCCATCTGGATCAGGTTCTCGAGCCTCGCCAGGGCGTCGCGCGCGGAGTTGGCGTGGATCGTCGACATCGAGCCGTTGTGGCCGGTGTTCATGGCCTGCATCATGTCGAAGGCCTCGGGCCCGCGGACCTCGCCGACGATGATCCGGTCGGGCCGCATGCGCAGGGCGTTGCGCACCAGGTCGCGCTGGGTGACCTCGCCGCGGCCCTCGATGTTCGGCGGACGCGTCTCCAGCTTCAGCACGTGCGGCTGCTGCAGCTGCAGCTCGGCGGTGTCCTCGATAGTGATGATCCGCTGGTCGGGCTCGATCATGTGCGACAGGGCGTTGAGCAGCGTCGTCTTGCCCGAGCCGGTGCCGCCCGAGATGACGACGTTGAGCCGGCACCGCGCGGCGATGCCGAGCGCCTCGCCGACCGGTTTGGACACCGTGCCGAACTCGACGAAGCGCGAGAAGTCCATCACCCCGCGCGAGAACTTGCGGATCGAGATGCACGGCCCCTGCACGCTGAGCGGTGGGATGATCACGTTGACGCGGCTGCCGTCGGGCAGGCGGGCGTCCAGCATCGGCGTCGACTCGTCGATGCGCCGGCCGATGGACGAGGCGATGCGCTGGGCGACGTGCATCACGTGCGCGTCGTGGCGGAACTTCAGCGGCGTCAATTCCAGCCGCCCGCGGCGCTCGGCGTAGATGTGCGAAGGGCCGTTGACGAGGATGTCGGACACCGCCTCGTCGTGCAGCAGGGGCTCGACCGGGCCGAAGCCGACCATGTCGTCGACCAGATCCGCCGCCAGGCGCTTCTGTTCGGGAACGTTCAGCAGCAGGCGCCGCTCGTTGGCGATCTGGGCGACCAGCTGCTCGATCCGCGCCAGCAGCTCGGCCGCCTCGAGGCGCACGGCGCTGGCGGGCTCGACGCGCCGCAGCACCTCGTCGCGGATCACATTGGCGGGCGAGGCGGCGTCCATGGCTCTAGCCGAACAGGCGGGCCAGCAGCGGGAGGCGGTCGGCCTCGACCGGGGTTCCGGCGATGCGGCTCAGCAGCGGCGCCAGGGCGCGTTGCAGGTCAAGGCTGTCGGGCCGGGCCTTGAGGCCGAGGTTGCAGTCGGCCGCGATCTGCCGCGACCAGGGCACGACGATGTCGGGCGCCGCGCCGGCGGCGCGGGTGAAGTCCTCGAGCGGCAGGTCGCCGGGTCCACCGGCCAGGTTCAGGACGTGCAGGACCGTGCGCTCGGCCTTGTCCGCGCCCAGGGTCTCGCGCCAGCGGCGCACGTCCCGCGCCGACACCAGCCGCCCGTCGCTGACCAGCACCACCACGCCCGGCGACTGCAGCAGCCTGGGCGCCAGGGCCGCCTGCGCCGGCGGCAGGTCGACGACGACATAGCGGTAGCGGCGCCGGACCTGTTCCATCAGGGCCAGGACCGCGTCCTCGGCGAAGGCCGGCGGCGCGCTCAGGGGCGCCAGCGAGGCCATCAGGTCCAGGTGTTCGGCGACATGGATCACGCCGCGCTCGATGAACAGCTCGTCCACCCGCTCGATGGACTGCAGGGCCTCGTTCAGGGCCTCGTTCGGCGCCTGGTCCAGCTGCAGGGCGGCGTCGCCGAAGCGCAGCTGCAGGTCCAGCATCAGCACCGGGCGGGGCGGGTGACGGGCCAGGGCCCAGGCGGTGCGCACGGCGATGGTCGTGGCGCCGACGCCGCCGCGCACGCCCAGCACCATCACCGCCTCGCCCATCGGCGCGCCCGCGCGCGCCGGCGCGCCGGCCAGCGCCCGCTGGCAGGCCTTGCTGACCAGGGTGCTGACCAGGGGTTTGAAGATGTACTCGGCGACGCCGAGATCGCGCAGGTGGCGATAGAGGCTGAGGTCGTTCAGCTCGCCCAGGACGACGACGCTGGTGGCCGGCGAGCTGACGCCCATCAGACGGGCGACGGCGGACAGGTCGACGTCGGCGCCGGCGTCCACGATCAACAGCTTCGGGGCCGACAGGGTCGGCGCCTCGGCGAGCGCGGCCTCGACGCCGCCGTTGCGGAAGACGCCGTCGGTCACGCCCAGGCCGGCGAGCGCGTGACGCAGGACGTCTTCGCTCTCCTTGTCGTTCACATAGATCAGCGCGGCCGGCGCCGTCACGCTCTGGGCTGCAGTGTCGCTCATGATCTCATCCGTCCAGGCTCGTCCGAGCCAGAGTCCATGGCGGCCACTTCGCGTGATCGCGTGTAAAGTCGCGCTTAAGGTCGACGACGATCGACACTCAATACGGGGAGTGTTCCACGATATTCTTGGGGCTCTGTCGCGTTGAAGTTTTGTTACGGTCGACGCTGCACTTGAAGGTCGCTCGCGCAAGAATTGCCGTCCGCGCCGGGGTCAATCCTGCGGACCCCTGTGGCCAACGCGCCGCAGCGCGCCTATGTGTTGGCGACGGGCCGACGACATCGCGAGGAGAAGCCATGTCCCTTATCGACGCCCCTACCCGATCCCCCACAGCGCCCGCGTTCATCGAAGCGCCGATGAACTATGCGGTCGACACCGGCGAGAAGCCGGTGAACGAGACCGGCGGCCAGGACGGCCTGATGCGCCGCACGACCGGGAGGTACGAGTTGCATCCCGTGCGGATCGAGAACGGCCGCCCGCTGCGCGGCGCGCTCAGCCTGGACGTCGAGGGCTTCGAACTCGTCGACCATCCGACCGCGGTGAAGGCCTTCGCCGATCCCGACGAGCTGCGCGCGGTCTACTACCCGGAAATGGAGCGCCTGATCGCCGGGCGCACCGGCGCGAAGCGGGTGCACGTCTTCGACCACACCTTGCGCACCAGCGACGAGGACGACCGCCTGGCGCGCAAGATCCGCGAGCCGGTGAAGGCCGTGCACAACGACTACACCGCCTGGTCCGGGCCGCAGCGCGTGCGCGACCTCTTGCCGGACGAGGCCGAGGCGCTGATCGCCCGGCGCTTCGCCATCGTCCAGGTCTGGCGCCCCATCGCCGCCCCGATCGAGCGCAACCCGCTGGCCCTGATCGACGCGCGCACCGTGGCGCCGCAGGACCTGATCGCCTCCGAGCGCCGCTTCCCGGACCGCGTCGGCGAGATCTATGTGATCCAGCACAATCCGGCGCACCGCTGGGTGTTCTTCCCGCGCATGACCCGCGACGAGGCGATCGTGTTCAAGGTCTACGACTCGGAGACCGACGGCCGCGCCCGCTGGGGCGGCCACTCGTCCTTCGACGACCCGACCACCCGCCCGGACGCCCCGCCGCGCGAGAGCATCGAGATCCGGGCGTTCGCGTTCTTCTGAACTTGATAAACTAAGTCCATCGGACTAAGTTCGTCAGATGAAGACGGTCAACATTCACGACGCGAAAACCCACCTGTCCAAGCTGATCGACCAGGCGGTTCGGGGCGAGCCGTTCGTGATCGCCAAGGCGGGCAAGCCCTTGGTTAAGGTCGCCGCACTGGACGTCGCCGACCGGCCGCCAAAGCGGCGCGGCTTCCTGGCGGGGCGCATCGCAATCCCGGCCGATTTCGACACGATGGTCGCACAGGACATCGAGAAGCTCTTCGAGGGATGAGGCTCTTGCTCGACACGCACCTGCTGTTGTGGGCGGCGGCCAGCGAGTCCGTGGAAGGAGCCATGTCGACCCAGGCCGCGGCGCTGATCGACGATGCGTCGAACGACCTGTTATTCAGCGCCGCCAGCATCTGGGAGATCGCCATCAAGAGCGCGCTTGGCAGGGACGATTTCAGAGCCGACCCGCATGCCGTCCGGCGCGGCCTGATCGACAACGGCTACATCGAGCTGCCGATCACCAGCGAGCACGCGGCGGCCGTCGGGCTTCTTCCGCCAATCCACAAGGACCCGTTCGACCGCATGCTCCTGGCGCAGGCCAGGGTCGAAGGCGTCGAACTGCTGACGGCAGACACTCAGGTGGCGGCCTACGGCGCTCCTGCCCGCCTCGCCTGACGGCCTTACACGCGCCAGCGCACAGAGTCCGCTACCGCTTCCTCCAGGCTCTCGAACGGGCCGGACTGGTGTTCGCTGTACCAGTAGCCCGACGGCGCACGCTGGAAGATCCCGTAGCGGATGACACCGCCGGGATCGGTCTGGAACACGGCCAGCTGGTCAGGCGAGCCGACCTCCAGGCGCGCGACCTCCTTCCACCAGCCGGTGTCGTAGGTCGCCAGCTCGCTCATCAGCCGTCCCAGTCGACGTCGGCGCCGAGGGCCTCGAGGTTCTCGACGAACCGGGGGTGGGCGCGCTTGATCGGGTCGGCGTTGAGGATCGTCGACTGGCCCTCGATGCTGGCGGCCAGCATCAGCAGGGCGATGGCGACGCGGATGATGTAGGGGCTCTCGACCTTGGCGGGGCCAAGCGTCTGGCCGCCGAAGGTGATCACCCGGTGCGGGTCGCACTGCAGGGCGTGGGCGCCGAACTTGGCCAGCTCCGAGGTCCAGCCGAGCGCGCCCTCGTAGACCTTGTTCCAGTACATCATCTGGCCCTCGGACCGGGCCCCCAGGGCGACGAAGATCGGCAAGAGGTCCACCGGCAGGTAGGGCCAGGGCGCCGCCTCGACCTTCTGCAGGATGTAGGGGGTGAACGGCTCCTTGACCTTCAGCCGGTCGGGCACGCGCACGCTCGACCAGCCGCCCTCGTGCGTCACCACGGCGCCGAACTTGGCGAAGGTGCGGTCGATCAGCGGGAACTGTTCGGGCGAGTCGTTCTTGACGCTGATCTCGCCGCCGGTGATCGCGCCCAGCGCCAGGAAGGTGGCGATCTCGTGGAAGTCCTCCTGGAAGGCGTAGTCGGCGCCCTTCAGGTGGTCGACGCCGGTGACCTGGAGGCGACTGGTGCCGGCGCCCTCGATCTTCGCCCCCATCAGCTTCAGGAAGGCGCAGAACTCCTGCACGTGCGGCTCGGAGGCGGCGTTCATCAGCAGCGACTGGCCGCGCGCCTTGGCCGCGCACAGGACGAAGTTCTCGGTCGTGGTCACGCTGGCGTAGTCGAGCCAGTGGCTGGCGGCGTGGAAGCCGCCGTTGGCGAAGAGGGCCAGCGCCCCTTCCTCGCCCTCGACGCGCGCGCCGAAGGTCTGGAACACCTCGATATGCGGGTCGATCTCGCGCGCGCCGAGCGTGCAGCCCTTCACCTCGCCCTCGAGCCGGGCCTCGCCGAAGCGGGCCAGCAGCGGGGGGATCAGCATGATCGACGAGCGCATGCCCTCCGGCAGGCGCGCGAAGCTGGCGTTGCGGGCGCTGGCGTGGCGCACCTTCAGGAGGCCCGTCGTCCAGTCGATGCTGACCTGGCTGCCCAGGTGCTCGAACAGCTCCAGGATCTTGCGCGCGTCGGTGATGTCCGGGACCCCGCGCAGGATCACCTCCTCGTCTGTGAGGAGGGTGGCGCAAAGGATCGGCAGCACCGCGTTCTTGTTCGCGGACGGGATGATCTTCCCGGCGAGGCGGCGGCCGCCCCGGACGATGAGGTTGCTCAAGACTGGGAGCCCGGCTGGAGGAGGAGGTCCTGAGGCGTTCTATCCCGCATCGGCGGGGATGACGCCAGGGGCGCCTCGGCCGCAGCCGCGATCTCCTCGAACAGCGCCCGCCAACCGGGCTGGGCCGGCAGGCGGAAGTCGTCGGCGAGAACGGCCGCCATGTCGTCGGCGTCGAGGCGCCGGCGCTCGGCCTGCACGCCCCGGCGACGCACGGTCAGGACGTTGTCGACCAGGGAGAGCCGCCGGCCGGGCGTGATCCGCGAGACCATCAGGGTCGTGTGGAAGGCGTGGGTCGGGTTGGTGGCGACGTACCAGTTCGGGGCCTCGAGGTCGGCGAGGTCCTGCGGTTCGCGGACGAAGTCGCAGACCGGTCGCCAGTCGTCGACGATCAGCACCTCCAGGCGCAGCTCGCCGCCCATCGGGGTCAGCCGCATCGGCTCCCAGAATGTCGCCTGGGGCTCGGCCGTGTCCATGCGAAGCGGCGCGGTGGTGACGCAGTAGGGCGAGCCGGCGTCGATCAGCCAGTCCTGGCCGTCCAGGCGCACGCGCAGGGCCATGTGCGTGCGCGGCGGCATGTCCTCGAGCGCGCGGCGCCAGCGCGGCCGGCCGACCAGGATCTCCACCTCGTAGCCGATCGCGATCAGCGCCCGGCGCAGCAGGGTGTTCTGCTCGAAGCAGTAGCCGCCGCGGCCGGCGCCGATCAGCTTGGCGTCGACGGCCTCGGGCGACAGGCTGACGAGGCGCCCCAGGCGCGTGTCGATCGTCTCGAACGGAATCGCCGCCGGGTGCAGCCAGGCCAGCGCCCGCAGGGTCGCGAGGGTCGGCAGGGCCGGGCCGTCGTAGCCGATGCGCGCGAAATAGGCGTCGAGGTCGATATCGCTCATGGCGGCTGCGGTCTCCAGGCATGAGGCAGGCTCATCGCCGCGCCGGCCCGCGCGTCGCCACCCCCTCGAACAACGCAAGTCTTGCGGCCGATTGAGCGGGCCGACAAACGATGCTTTCTTGATCGAGCCATGAGATAAATTGAGTCCTTCGCCTTTGAACCTCTCCGCCCTGCCCCTCAATGCGCTGCGGGCCTTCGAGGCCTCGGCCCGGCACCTGAACTTCACCCGGGCCGCCGACGAGCTCTGCGTCACGCAAGGGGCGATCAGCCATCAGGTGCGAGCGCTGGAGCAGATCCTGGGCGTCACCCTGTTCCGCCGCCTGCCGCGCGGCCTGACCCTGACCGAGGAGGGCGAGGCGCTGTGGCCGGCGGTGAGCCGCTCGTTCGAGACCATCGGCGATCTGCTGGACCAGGTGCGCGAGGGCGCGACGCACCGGCCGCTGACGGTGGGCGTGGTCAACACCTTCGCCACCGGCTGGCTGCTGCCTCGCCTCGAGGGCTTCCGCACCGCCCACCCGTTCGTCGACCTGCGGCTGAAGACGCACAACAACAAGGTCAACCTCGCCATCGAGGGGCTGGACCTCGCCATCCAGTTCGGCGACGGCCACTGGCCGGGCCTGGAGGCCGCGGAACTGGCCCGCGGCGCCCTCTCGCCCCTGTGCTCGCCGAGGCTGGCGCGCGCCCTCGCCTCGCCCGCCGACCTCGCCGGCCTGCCGCTGCTGCGCTCGTACCGGGCCGACGAGTGGCCGCGCTGGTGCGCCGCAGCCGGCGCCCCGCCGCCGCCGCTGAAGGGGCCCGTGTTCGACTCCTCGATCGCCATGGCCCAGGCCGCCGAGCAGTCGATGGGCGTCGCCCTCGTCCCGCCGGCCCTGTTCGGCTACGAGCTGCGCGGCGGGCGCCTGGTGCAGCCGTTCGACCTGGCTGTGGACACGGGCGGCTACTACCTGACCCGCCTGACGTCGCGGACCCCGACGCCGGCCATGCAGGCCTTCGCCGACTGGTGCCTGGACCTCGCCGCGCAGGGCCTCCCGGCTGCGGCTTGAAACCGCAGCCCTTCGCCACTATCCTCTCACCCCCCGGACGTCCGCGCCCGCGGCCGGATTTCGGATTCCTCCCTAGGGCGATCGAGCTAACACCTGCCATGGAAAAAGTGCCCATGACCGCCGAGGGCTTTCAGGCCCTCGACGAAGAACTGAAGCGTTTGAAGACTCAGGAACGGCCCGCGGTGATCGCGGCCATCGCCGAGGCGCGATCGCACGGCGACCTGTCGGAGAACGCCGAATACCACGCCGCCAAGGAGCGGCAGGGCTGGATCGAGGGGCGCATCGCCGAGATCGAGGACAAGATCGCGCGCGCCCAGGTGATCGACGTTTCCAAGCTTTCCGGCAAACAGGTGAAGTTCGGCGCCACCGTCAGCGTGGTCGACGAGGACACCGAGGAGGAGGCTCGCTACCAGATCGTCGGCGAGCACGAAGCCGACGTCCGCTCGGGCAAGGTCTCCATCGCCTCTCCCATCGCCCGCGCCATGATCGGCAAGGAGATGGGCGACGTGGTCGAGGTGAACACCCCCGGCGGCGTGAAGGCCTACGAGATCCTCAAGGTCGAGTGGCTCTAGAACCCTCCCTCCCCTTCATGGGGAGGGCTATCGCATTGGGCTCAGTCCGGAAGCGTGTGACGCGCCTCTGACCTTCGGGACCGGGCCGGGAGACCTCTGGCGTCCCTTCTCCCCACGCGGGAGAAGGTGGCGGCGAAGCCGTCGGATGAGGGGGCCCTCGGGCGCCTGCCGCCCGCCGCCCAGCGGACCTGCGGCTCACCATGGGTTCTGCCGGAAAATCAGCGCCTTAGCCGGCCTCAGCACGCGCTGAGATGTCCGGGAGCCCCCTCATCCGTCGCCTGCGGCGACACCTTCTCCCGCGTGGGGAGAAGGGCCCCCAGAGGTCGCCTCGCCAAGTCCTTCGGCGTCAACCACGACGTCGCGCTCCACTTGCGATGGCCCTCCCCTTCATGGGGCTTCATAGGGAGGGAGAGTCAGACGGGTGGCGACGATGCGCCATTCGTCGCCGCCCCGGCGGCGGGTTTCGTCGAAGCAGGTCCAGGTCAGCTTGATGACGTGGTCGTCGTCGCTCGCGGCGGCGGCGGCGAAGATCTGCGGCCAGCCGGCGGCCGGGCCGTCGGGGGCGCGGTCCTCGAACCTCGGCGCGCCGACGGTGGCGTAGGCCGCGCACCAGTCGGCCCACAACGCATCGGCGAACACGCCTTGCGCCAAAGCCGGCCAGCGCTCGGCGATCACCCGCGCGGCGTGGGCGCCGGTGGCCAGGTGCAGCAGGGTGAAGTTCGGGACCTGCCAGTAGAGCCGGACCGCGGCGCGCTCCAGAAGCGGGAGCAGTTCCGCGCCCTTGGCCGGCGCGCCGGTGAGGGCGTCGCGGAAGGCGGGGTCGGCCGCGACCTTGGCCATGGCGCCGGTGATGCTGCCGCTCATGGGCGGACGTCCGCCCACCGCCGCGGCGATCGCATCGAGACCCTCGCGGACCGACGCGGCCGACGGCCGCGCCGCGACCAGGGCGGCGAGGCCCAGGTCGGCGCGGCCGGCCACCCAGCAGGCGAGCCCGGCGGCGATCTCGCCGTCGTGGCCGGCTTCGAGGCCATAGGCGAGGCGGATCGCTGCGTGGAAGGCCAGGCTCCCCGGCGCGTCCACGACCGCCGGCCCGATCTCGACGGCGATGGCGTCGGCGCCCTCCGCGGCGATGGCGCGCTTGAGGTCGTCGGCCAGGGGCGCGAAGGCCGCGCGCCGGCCGAGCCCGTCGCGCCAGTTCCCGCGGCCCACCGCCGCCTCCTCGCCTGCCCGCGGCAGGGCCCGGTTGACCTCCCACCAGTCGAAATACTGGCGCAGCCGCGCGTCGGACGCGCCAAGCCGCGCCAGGGCCGTCAGCGCCATCGGCAGATGGTTGAAGGTCCCGCGGTGGTTCATGGCGAAACGGGTGTTCTCGTCGAGCAGCCGGTCGAGGACGGACATCGCAAGCGCCTCAATTTGACAATCGATCACTTGCATAATTAGGCGATGCGCCGTCGCCCCGCCAGCCTTTCCCGTCCGCCCTCCGCCCTGCTAGACGGACCTATGGCGTCCACGCAGAGGCCGATGATCATCTGGGCCGTGTCCGACGGCCGGGCCGGGATCGAGAACCAGGTCCTGGGCCTGGCCGACGCCATCGCACACCACGTGCCGGCGCTGGTGGTCCCCAAGCGGGTCGCCTGGAAGAGGGCGGTGCGCTGGCTGCCGCCGCAGCTCAACCCGGCCACCAACGCCTGGCTGGAGGATCCGGCGGTGATCCGGCCGCCGTGGCCGGACCTCTGGATCGGCGCCGGGCGGGCGAGCCTGCCGCTCGCGCTGCGCATCAAGAGGCGCTCCGGCGGCGTGACCTTCGTCGTCCAGCTGCAGGATCCGCGCGTCAGCCCCTCGCGCTTCGACCTCGTCATCCCGCCCGAGCACGACCGGCTCTCCGGCCCGCAGGTGTTCCCGATCGTCGGCGCGCCGAACCGGCTGACGCCGGAGCGCCTGCACGGCGAATGCGCGCGCTGGGGCGAGGCCCTCGCCGCCCTGCCCCGTCCGCGCGTGGCGGTGCTGGTCGGCGGCAAGTCGAAGGCCTTCGACCTGCCGCCGGAGCGGGCCCGCGCCATGGCCGAGGAGGTGGCGACCGCCGTCCGCGCCGCGGGCGGCTCGGTGCTGTTCACCGCCTCACGGCGCACGCCCGAGGTCTCTCGCCGGATCCTCGCCGAGGCCCTGTCGAGCCTGCCGGGGATCGTCTGGGACGGGACCGGACCCAACCCCTACTTCGCCTTCCTGGGCGCGGCCGACCACGTGCTGGTCACCGAGGACTCCACCAACCTCGCCACCGACGCGGCCGTGACCGGCAAGCCGGTGCATGTGCTGAAGATGGCCGGCGCCAGCGCCAAGCTGGCGCGCTTCCACGCCTCGCTCGAAGGACACGGGATCGCCCGGCCCTTCCGCGGCGTGCTCGACGCCTGGCGCTACGAGCCGCTGGCGGAAACCGAGCGCGCCGCGCAGGAGGTTCTGAAACGGATGGGCGCCGCATGATCCTCGCCATCCTCCAGGCGCGGATGAGCTCGTCGCGCCTGCCGGGCAAGGTGCTGATGCCCCTGGCCGGCGCGCCGATGATCGTGCGCCAGATCGAGCGGGTATCGCGCGCCCGCCGTATCGACCGCCTGGTGGTCGCCACCAGCGTCGATCCCAGCGACGATCCCCTGGTCAAGGCGGTCGAGCGCGAGGGCGTGGCGGTGTTCCGCGGCCCGCTGGAGGACGTGCAGGCGCGCTTCATCGGCGCGCTCGACCGCTACGGCCCGGCCGACCACGTGGTGCGCCTGACGGGCGACTGCCCTCTGGCCGACCCGGCGGTGATCGACGCGACCATCGACAAGGTGGTCTCGTCCGGCGCCGACTACGGCTCCGACACCCCGCCGCACCGCACCTTTCCCAAGGGGCTCGACGTCGAGGTGATGACGGCGACGGCCCTGCGCTCGGCCGCTGCGCGGGCGACGACGCCGGAGGAGCACGAGCACGTCACCTGGACCCTGCACCGCCGCCCGGACCTCTATCGCCAGGTGTTCTTCAGCCAGGGGTCCGAGGAGGGCGACGTGCGCTGGACCGTCGACTTCCCGCACGACTACGCCTTCGTGGCGGCGGTCTATGATGCGCTCTGGCCGGCGAACCACGCCTTCACCTCGGACGACGTGCGCGCCCTGGTGCGCTCGCGCCCGGACCTTGCCGATTACGGCGGCGAGCGGCGGGTGTAGGCTCACCGCCATGGCCGATTCCGCCAGAGCCGCGCTGCGCGACCTCACCGCCGGCGACCAGGACCGCATCCTCGCCTGGCGCAACTCGCCCGACGTGCGCGCCTACATGTACACCGACCATGTGATCGGCCCCGACGAGCACGCGCGCTGGTTCGCCGGCATCGCGGGCGACGCGCGCCGGCGGTACTGGATCATCGAGGCGGCGGGCAAGCCGGTGGGCCTCGCCAACCTCTACGACATCGACCAGCGCCACCGCCGCGCGGCCTGGGCCTACTACCTCGCCGATCCGGGCGTGCGCGGCATGGGGCTCGGCTCCTACGTCGAATACTGGGTGCTGCAGCAGGTCTTCGAGACCCTTCGGCTGCACAAGCTCTGGTGCGAGGTGCTGGTCTCCAACGAGCCGGTCTGGCGCCTGCACGAGACCTTCGGCTTTCGCCAGGAGGCCCGCTTCCGCGACCACGTGTTGAAGGACGACCAGTTCCAGGACGTCCTCGGCCTCGGCATCCTCGAGGACGACTGGCGCGAGCGCCGCCCAGCCATGGCCGAGCGCCTGAAGAGCAAGGGGTTCGAGGCGCCGACCTGACAGCCTATCGGCGAGTTAACCGTCGAAATTCAAGGCTTGGTAGCAACCCATCGGCACGCTAGGCGCGACCCCGACGCCATCGGAGCCGCGCCATGCGTCCCCTGCCCCTCATCCTCGTCTTCGGCTTCAGCGCGCTCACCGCCGGCTGC
The DNA here is from genome assembly GCA_035549595.1 of Caulobacteraceae bacterium. Taxonomy (GTDB): domain Bacteria; phylum Pseudomonadota; class Alphaproteobacteria; order Caulobacterales; family Caulobacteraceae; genus Acaudatibacter. The sequence continues at coordinate 3,080 of DASZQQ010000410.1, read as the reverse complement.
GACGCCGTCGCCCAGATTCAGAACGCCCTGAGCAGCCCCGCCGACCTCGCCGTCTCGGCGCAGGTGGCCACGGCGCGAGTGGACCTGGAGCAGGGCGACGGCCAGATGGCGGCGCTGGCTATCGCTCCGGCCGCGACGCCTGAAGTGCTGGCGACCCTGTCCGGCCCCAAGCGCCACGAGGTGATGCAGCTGGACGCCTTCGCCCTGTCGCTGTCCCGCCACTTCGCCGAGGCGACCGCGGCCTTCCAGGATCTGACGACACACCCGTTCGCCAATGCGGACGATCGGCGCGGCCGTCTCGTCAACGCCGCCTGGAGCGGCGACGGCGCGGCGGCGGACGCGGCCCTGCAGGCGGTGCTTGCCGATGGGACACCGCTCGGCGACGTCCTCAGCGACGCTCAGCTGGAAGATCTGGACGATACCCTCGGCGCGGCGCCCGACCCGCGGAGCGCGCGCTGGCGCCTGGCTGAGGCGCTGGAGGCGCAGGGCTGGCGTGCGCAGGACCCGTTCGCCGACGGCCAGTCCATCTGGTTGCACTACGCCCTCGCGCTGGTCGAGAAAGGCAATCCCCTCGCCGCCACCGTCGCGCGCCGGATCGACAATCCGGACCTTCTGATCACCATGCAGGCCGATCGGCGCTTCGACACCATCATTGCCGCCGAGCCCGACCGGTTCGACCCGCTCGCAGCGGCGCGTCGCCGACTGGACAAGGCGCAGGCCATCGCGGCCGCGGAGCCTGCGCGCTTGTCCGCCCGCATGAGGCTGGCCCAGGCCCTGATCCGCCTCGGGCAATGGAAGGAGGCCGACGAGACGGTAGGCGTCGCCGGCCGGGACAAGCCACCCCCGGGCTTCGTCGACTCCCCGCAGTACTTCATCGACGCCCGGCTGCTGGACGGCTCCATCCGGTCGGCCCTGGGCGATCCCGAGAGGGAGCTCGTCTGGCTGGGCCAGGTCGACCAGCGTTGCGGGTGCCTCCCGAACCGCACGCTGCGCGAGGCGCAGCTGCTGCTCATGCTCGATCGGGCGGGCGAGGCCGAGCGCACGCTGCTGCGCTTGGACGCCGCGACGCTGTCGATGGGCCAGCGCATGTTCGCGGCCTATATCAAGGTCTGCGCGGCATCGAGGCTCGGAAAGCCCGCCGAGGCGAGCGCGGAAAGAACCTTCCTGCGCGACCACTGGCGCTCGAGCCCCGAGGACGCCCTGACTGGCGAGGTCTGCGCCGGCGATCCCGACCAGAGCGCCGCCGTGATCATCGACGCCCTGCGCGATCCGCAGCGCAGCGAGGCCGCACTGACTGGCGTGCAGAGCTCGTTGGGCTACCCCGTCGAGATGCCACAGCGACGTCGTCTGCAGCTGAAGTACGCCGCCCTCGTCGCGCGCCCGGACGTGGCCGCCGCTATCGCCGCGGTCGGCCACCTGCGCCGTTTCCCCATCCAGCGCATGCGCTACGCCAGCTAAGTCTCGCGGGCCTCACATCGCTCCGAAGCGCCGGAGCACGTTGCGGGTGATGGTCTCGATGAAGGGGTCGCGGGCCTTGAGGCCATAGGCCCATTCGGTCGTGCCGGCGTTGAACACCTCGCCCGCGCCGCGGCGGAACGAGGCCATCACGGCGTGGCCGCGCAGCAGGCGCTGCTGCGAGGCTTCGCTCGCGTCGCCGAAGGCCACCTTCGCCGCGGCGGCGAAGTCCTCCGGCGGGATCACCGGGCGGTAGCCGCTCTTCGGGTCCTCGCCGTAGGCGCAGGGCGCGAGGGCGATGATGGAGAGATCGGCCGGCACGCCGAGGCGCGGGACCGCCCTGGGCAGGCCGTCGTCACCGAACTGGAACAGGCAGCCGTCGTTCTCGTAGGCCAGCAGCGGCACGTCGAGGCCGAGGCTGTCGCCGTAGAACAGGTCCGCCCCTTCGAGCGCCCAGTGGCGGTGGTCGTAGACGGTGTAGGCGCCGCTGCCGCGGGCGACGCACAGGCCCAGCCGATGGTAGCCGCCGAACAGGAACGAGAGGCCGGTGAGCTCGGCCTCCGGGCGGCCGAACGCGGGCTGGGACCACATGTGCGTGGCCTCGGGCCCCTCGGGCTCGGCCTCGAAGCCGCGCCACTTGTGGCAGACGAGGCGCGTGCCCTCCCAGCGGACCTTCCAGTAGCAGGTGTTGCCCGAGAGGATGGCGAAGCCGCCGCCGGCGTCGACGAAGCGCTCGACGACGTCGCGCTGGCGGGCCGACCAGTACTCGCTGTGGCCGACCGCGAGCAGGGCCTTGTAGCCGTCGAGCGCGGCCGGGTCGGCGTCGAGGTCGCCGTCGGTCAGGTAGTCGAGGGCGATGCCCTCGCCCTCGGCCCAGGCGACGAAGTGGTGCTCCCACTTGTTCAGGAAGCCGGCGGCGCCGTCGTAGGGCGACAGGCCCCAGGCGCGCCAGAGGTCCGGACGATCGGTGCGCGGCCGCTGGCCAAGGCCGCGGCGTCCGCCGTTCATCAGCCGCGGACCGTCCGGCGGCATGGCGATGATCGGCTCCGCGAACGGCCGCTCGGACGAGAGCACGCCGATGGCGTCCTTCATCGCCGCGTCGAGGTCGAGCTCGCCCGACATCAGCCGCGTGACGTCGGCGTAGGCGTTGGCCCCGCCCCACCAGTTGTAGGCGCGCCAGGTGTTGGTGGTCAGCATCAGCGCCGCCGCCGCGCGCGGGCCGCCGCGCGGGGCCTTCACGCAGACGAAGTGGTGGCAGCGCTCGCCGGCCGCGTTCTCCAGCACGATGTCGTAGTAGCCGCTGCGCCAGGCCTCGCCGATCCGGAACGACAGCGCCGCGGGCCAGCCGCAGCCGTTGACGTCCGGGCGCTCGCGCGTCGGCGCGTCCGGCAAACTCAGGTCCTCGCGCCGCAGCACCACCTCGCGGCCGGCGCCGACGCGGGCGACCTCCAGCGTCGCAGCGGCGGTGGTCGAACTGGCGAACAGGGTGACGGTGTCGCCTGGGAAGGCGCTGAGCGCGTCGCTGTAGCAGCCGATCATGGTGGTCCCCTCAGAGCGCCAGGACCGCTGCGGCGACGCGCTCGGCGCCGCGGCCGTCGCAGAGTTCGCTGGCCCGCGCGCCCAGG
>DASZQQ010000409.1:0-20055 GCA_035549595.1 Caulobacteraceae bacterium | reverse complement strand
CGGCCGCAGCCGGAGCAGCGGGCGCGGCCGGAGCGGCGGCGCGCGCCGGCGCGGCCTTGGGCGCCTTGCTGGCGACCCAGGCGTCGAAGTCGGCCTGGCTGACCACCTTGACCTCGATCGGCATGAAGGCGTGGTCGACGCCGCACAGCTGCGAGCATTGGCCGTAGTAGGTGCCCACCTTCTCGGCCTTGAACCAGGTCTGGTTCAGCCGCCCCGGAACGGCGTCGATCTTGATGCCGAAGGCCGGCACCGAGAACGAGTGGATGACGTCTTCGCCGGTCACCTGCACGCGGATGACCTTGCCGACCGGCGCCACCAGCGGCGCCGTCGTGGCCAGCAGGTAGGGCACGTGCTGGGCGTCGGCCGTCTTATGGTCCATCAGCGTCGAGGTGTAGGCGGGGACCTTCAGGTCCGGGTATTCATAGTCCCAGTTCCACTGCCGGGCCGTCACCTTCACGGTGGCGTAGGGCGCCGGCATGTCGTGCTCCTTGAAGAGCAGACGGAACGAGAAGATCGCGATCACCATCAGGATCAGGACCGGCGTGACCGTCCACAGGATCTCGATGGGCGTGTTGTGGCTCCAGCGCGCCGGCGTCGGGTTCGCACGCTTGTTGAAGCGCAGGATGACGATGATCAGCAGCGCAAGGACGAACAGCGCAATGAAGGTGATGATCGGCAGAAGGATGTCGTTGTGGAAGAACATCGCCTCGCGCCGGATCTCGGAGCCCGCCGGCTGCAGGCCGATTCCCCCCGGCGTCGGTTGCCCCAAGGTGTCCGCGAGGGCCTGCCCCGCGACCGCCATGCCCAGGACCGCTGCCGAGACCCCCGTCCCCAGCCGTCCGATCACCGAAAACCTAGACTTCATGTCCCTCACGGCCTGTTTCGCCTGCCGGCGCCCGAATTTCGGTCCGCCGCCACCCGGCTGCTTGAATAGCGCAAAGCCGGGGGGCTACAGCCCGCTTGACGCGAGCCCATTTGTCGCACCCCGGCCTTCCAGCCTCACGAGGGGGGTCCATACGCGTATCGCCGCGCCTTGCCAAGGCGGTTGCGCCGCCTGCCGCGACCGGTGGATCGGGCGTTTCGCCGGGCGGCCGGACGTCCTATCTGTTGGGCTGCGAAAAGCCCGCGCCCCCTGTCCCAGCGTCAAGAGACCCGCCCGCCATGAACGCTCCCGTCCTCGCCCCTTCGCTCCTCGACGCGGCCGGCGTCGACCCGCGCCGCGCCGGAGAGATTCTGGCCCAGGCCGTCGCCGGGGCGGACGACGGCGAGCTGTTCCTCGAGCGTTCGGAAAGCGAATCGTTCCTGTTCGACGACGGACGCCTGAAGTCGGCCGCCTACGACTCGGCCGAGGGCTTCGGCCTGCGCGTGGTCGCCGGCGAGACGGCCGGCTACGCCCACGCCAGCGAGATCTCCGAGGCCGCCATCGCCCGTGCGGCCAAGTCCGCCGAGCTGGCCAAGCGCGGTTACGCCGGCGTCGCCGCCGAGGGCCCGAGGGCGACCAACGCCAGGCTCTATGGCGACGACGACCCCCTGGCCGCGCCCGCCTTCTCCGACAAGGTCGCCCTCCTGCAGGAGATCGACGCCTTCGCCCGCGCCCGCGACCCGCGTGTGGTGCAGGTGATGTGCTCCCTGGCCGGCGAGCGGCGGATCGTCGAGATCCTGCGTCCCGACGGGCGGCTGATCCGCGACGTGCGCCCCCTGGTGCGGGTCAACGTCAGCATCACCGTCGACAAGGACGGCCGGCGCGAGAGCGGCTTTTCCGGCGCCGGCGGACGCGCCGCGTTCGACACCTGGATCACGCCCGAGCGCTGGCAGGAGCAGGTCGACGAGGCCCTGCGCCAGGCGCTGGTGAACCTGGACGCGGTCCCCTGCCCGGCCGGCGAGATGGACGTGGTCCTGGGCCCCGGCTGGAACGGCGTGCTGTTGCACGAGGCGGTCGGCCATGGCCTGGAGGGCGACTTCAACCGCAAGGGCTCGTCGGCGTTCTCGGGCAAGATCGGCGAGCGGGTGGCCGCCCCCGGCGTCACCGTGTTCGACGACGGCACGCTGGCGGGGCGCCGCGGCTCCCTGACCGTAGACGACGAGGGCACGCCCACCGAGCGCACGATCCTGATCGAGGACGGCATCCTGAAGGGCTACATGCACGACCGCCAGAGCGCACGGCTGATGGGCCTGGCGGCCACCGGCAACGCCCGGCGCCAGTCGTTCGCCCACATGCCCATGCCGCGCATGACCAACACCGGCATGCTGGCCGGGACCGCCAAGCGCGAGGAGATGATCGCCTCGACGAAGCGCGGCCTCTACTGCGCCAACTTCGGCGGCGGCCAGGTCGACATCACCAACGGCAAGTTCGTGTTCCAGTGCACCGAGGCCTACCTGATCGAGGACGGCAAGGTGACGACGCCGGTGAAGGGCGCGACCCTGATCGGCGACGGCCCCTCGGCCCTGACGCGGGTGACCATGATCGGCGACGACTTCGACTTCGATCCGGGCGTCGGCGTGTGCGGCAAGAACGGCCAGAGCGTCCCCGTCGGCGTCGGCCAGCCGTCCCTGAAGATCACCGGCCTGACCGTCGGCGGCACCTCGGTTTAGGCGCACGCCAAATCCATCCCTGAAATCCGGCCTTACAGGTCCGGATTTCCCCGACCTGCGCCTTACCGCGAATTAACTGGCGCGAACCAGTCGCAGTTGCGAGCAACGCCTTCCGTTTCAGGGAGGAAACATGGCGCTCGGGCTGGTGTTGGCGGCGGCCGTGGCGACGGCGTCGCCCGATCCCTCGCATTGCGGCGCCGTGCAGGCCAGCGCGGCGGGCTCGGCGGCCGGCACGGTCACCGGCTACACGGCCGACTGCTTCACGGCGAGCAGCCCGAACACCGCCCTCGACATGGTCAACCACCTGCCGGGGTTTAGCTTCGATTCCGGCAGCACCGTGCGCGGCTTCGGCGGCGCGGCCGGCAATGTGATCATCGACGGCGCGCGCCCGGCGTCGAAGGACGACCCGCTCGACGAGATCCTCAAGCGCATCCCCGCCGGCCAGGTGCTACGCATCGACGTGATCCGCGGCGGCGCCCCGGGCGTCGACATGCAGGGCAAGACCGTCATCGCCAACGTCATTCGCCGCCAGGGCGGAGGCCTGAAGCTGACCCTGGCGGGGGCGGCGAACTTCGTCCCGGACGGCCGGGTCGAGCCCAGCATGCGCGTGGAGGGCTCCAAACGCTTCGGCGCGACCGAGCTCGACTGGGGCCTTCTGCTGGGCCGCGGCGCCGACGACGGCTCGGGCGACGGGCCGCGCGTGATCCGCGACGCGACGGGCGCCGTCGTCGCGGCCGGCCCCGAACACACCAAGGGCGAGGGGGCGACCCGCAAGTTGACGCTCTCGATGGAGACGCCCCTGGCGGGCGGCAAGCTGCGGCTGAACTCCACCCTCGACAGCGAGCCCTATCGCTTCTCCCAGCACGACGTTTTCACCACGGCGGCCGCCTCGTTCCAGTCCGAGGAGGACCGCCAGGACAAGGACAGCTTCGAAATCGGCGGCCGCTACGAGCGCGCATTCGGCGAGCATCTTCGCTGGGAGACGTTCGCGCTGCAGAAATGGACGCGGAACAACTTCTTCGCCGACGTCGACGCGGCCGGCGACGACCAGCAGTTCGCCCTGCGCCGGACGGGGGGCGAGAGCATCCTGCGCAGCCTGCTGCGGCGCTCGTTCGGCCCGACCCTGGACCTCGAGGCGGGGGCCGAGGGCGACTACAACTTCCAGAACAGCCGCACGAGCTTCGTCGACGGCGGCGTGGCCGTGCCGCTTCCGGCGGCCAACGTACGCGTCACCGAGACCCGCGGCGAGGCCTTCGGCACCGCCACCTGGCGCGGCCTGCCGCACATCACCGTCGAGACCGGCATCCGCCTGGAGGCTTCGCGCATCCGCTCGACGGGCGACGTCGAGAGCGCCCGCTCGCTGTTCTTCCCCAAGCCCCGCGCGGTGATCACCTGGGCCGCGACCGCGCACGACCAGGTCCGCTTCCGCGTCGAGCGCGAGGTCGGCCAGCTCGACTTCGACGACTTCGCCGCCTCCGCCGCCCTGCTGGGCAGCGGCGTGCAGGTCGGCAACCCGAACATCGACCCCGAGCGGGACTGGGTGCTCGAGGGCGCGATCGACCACCGCTTCTGGGGCGACAGCCTGATCAGCGTCACCGGGCGCCACTACCTGCTGAACGACGTCATCGACCGCGCGCCCGATCCCTCGGGCCTGTTCGACGCGCCCGGCAACATCGGCTCGGGGACCAAGGATGAGCTGGCGGTCAATCTGACCCTCAACACCGACCGCATTGGCCTCAAGCGCGGCCAGTTCCAGCTGCAGAGCACCTGGCGCTGGTCCAGCGTCATCGACCCGACGACGCACACGGCGCGCGAGATCTCCAAGCTGCGTCCCGTCGAGTGGGAGGCGCACTACACCCAAGGCATCCCGCGCCTGAAGTCGACCATCGGCTTCGACGTCTTCGGCCAGTGGCGCGAGCGCTACTACCGCTTCGACGAGATCGACACCAACCGGCTGAAGACCTGGGTCGACGTGTTCATCGAGTACAAGCCGCGGCCCGACATGAGCCTTCGCGTCGAGTACGACAACATGGGCGCCCGCGGCTTCGAGTTCGTGCGCCAGGTCTGGCCCGGCCCGCGCAACGCCGCCGCCCTGTCCCAGGTCGACGTGCGCGACACCAGCTTCGGCCGCATCGTCTACGTCCGCTTCCGCAAGACGTTCGGATAAGCTGTTCGGGGACATGATCCTGCCACCGGCAGGTTCGTGTCCCCCTTCGGTTGGCTGGAGGGGACACGTTCCTGGCGGAACATGTCCCCGGTCGGAGCTATGCCTCCGCGACGGTGTCGTCGGCGCCGTGGGCCCAGTGCTTGATGAACGGCGCGGCGATCAGGAACACCACGCCGAACGCGACGCCGACCCAGCCGATGGTCTGGAAGACGCCGATCGAGGTGGCGAGCGCCGCGTGCGGGTCCAGCACCGCGCCGCCGGCCGTCTCGGACGCCGTGAGCTGGGCGATGAAGGCGCCGATGTACTCGGCCGCCGACGAGGCCAGGAACCAGATCGCCATCAGGGTCGAGATCAGCACCGGCGGGGCCAGCTTGGTGACCTCCGACAGGCCGACGGGCGAGAGGCAAAGCTCGCCCGTGGTGTGCAGGAAGTAGGTGAAGGCCAGCACCATCAGCGGCAGCCGCGCCGAGGCGTCGGCCAGGCCCGCGCTCCAGACGATGACCAGGAAGCCCAGGCCCACCTGCATCAGGCCGAGGCCGAACTTGAACACCGGGTTGGGGTCGCGCCCGCGCTTGCCGAGCCAGCCCCAGAGGAAGGCGAAGAGGGGCGCCAGGATCAGGATGAAGCCGGCGTTGAAGGACTGCACCTGGGCGGCGTTGAAGCCCATGTCGATCCACCAGACGCCTGGACCGGCGTGGGCGGCGTCCAGCATCGCCCTGGTCCCTAAGAACACCTCGTGGCCGAGGAAGCCGAAGCGGACCGGGGCGCTGATCAGGTCGAGCTGGGTGTTGCGGTCGGCGAACAGGTTCAGCGACGTGCCGGCCTGCTCGAACAGGGTGAAGAACACGATCGAGCCGAAGATCAGCACGAAGGCCAGGAACAGCCGCTCGCGCTCGACCTTGCCGCACTGGCGGGCCATGAAGACGCCGACGTAGCTGAGCACCGCCACCGCGCCGAGGCCCAGGAAGACGCCGACGACCCTGTTGTGCTGCACCAGGTACCAGACGAGGGCGAGGCCCATGAGGGCGCCGAGGTAGATCAGGTGCTCGAGGTTCAGCGGGCCGGCGATCGGCTTGGCCAGCCGGACCGGATCGGGCGGCTCTCCCTTTCCCTGCAGCAGCCGCCGGCCGAACAGGAAGGTCACGTAGCCGGCCAGCATGCCGACGCCGGCAAGGCCGAAGCCGTACTTCCACCCGAAGCTCTGGCCCAGGTAGCCGCACAGGATCGCGGCCCAGAAGGCGCCGAGGTTGACCCCGTAGTAGTAGAGCGTGAAGCCCGGGTCGCGGCGCGGGTCGCCCTGCGGATAGAGCTGGCCGACGATCGAGGAGATGTTCGCCTTCAGGAAGCCGACGCCCATGATGATCAGGGCCAGCGCCAGGTAGAGCACGTCCTGGAACACCTTGGGCGCGGCGTCGACGCCCATCTGGTACGAGCCCTTGGCCAGGTGCGCCGGCAGCGGCGCGCCGGCCGGCAGGCCCTGGATCTGCAGCCCTCCGTCGGCCGCAGGGCCGAAGTCGTAGGCGCCGGCGCCCACCTGCAGGCGTACGTGGCGCTCGTCGCCGCGGCCGGTCACCTGGAACTCGTAGCGCGCATGGTCGTAGGTCAGGGTCTGGCGCGCCGGCGGCCCCTCGATCGCCATGGTCAGGTGTCCGGCCACCAGCAGGAGGGCCCCGAAGGCGATCGCCTTGCGCGAGCCGAGGTAGCGGTCCGCCAGCACCCCGCCGATCAGCGGCACCAGATAGACCAGGGTCGTGTACGAGCCGTACTCGCCGTTGGCGACGCGGTCGGTGAACAGGAACTGCTGGGTCAGGTAGAACACCAGGAGGCCGCGCATGCCGTAGTAGCTGAACCGCTCCCACATCTCGGCGAAGAACAGGATGAAGAGGCCGCGCGGATGGTCGCGCAGCAGCTGGATCAGCACCGGGATCCCGGTCACGAGCGTCACCAGGACGCCGACGATCACCACGATGCTGTTCATGCGGTCCCTTCCATTGCGTCGGGCCAGGGCGCAGAATGCCGCCGGACCGCCGAAGCGCGGGAGAAAATCACGACCGGCGGCTCGATCACAAGCAAGACCTTGCGGGCGGCCTTCCGCTGGCGGCGGGCGGGACCCACCTGAGGTCGAGGGCGTTCAAGAACCTAAGAGCCCCAAGGAGACGCGCCATGCCCGAGATGAAAGTCCCCGGTCCCGACCATCCGATCACGGTCACCAGCAATCCGAAGCGCGTGCGGGCGCGCTACCGCGGCCACGTCATCGCCGACAGCGCCGGCGCCCTGACCCTGAAGGAGGCGGCCTACAAACCGGTCTTCTACTTCCCGCGCGACGACGTCTCGATGGAGTTCCTGCACAGGACCGAGCACCACACCTTCTGCCCGTACAAGGGCGAGGCCAGCTACTACAGCCTGATGATGGACGGCGATCTCGTGGAGAACGCCGTGTGGAGCTACGAGGCGCCGTTCGACGCCATGTCGATGATCGCCGGCTACCTCGCCTTCTATCCGCAGCAGGTCGAGATCTACGAGCTCGACGAGAGCCACACCGAGATCGACGAGGCGGTCCTGCACACCGACTCCGGCTCGGGCAGCAGCCAGCGCGAGCACTGGCCGACCAATGTCGACGATCCCAACCAGGGACCGCTGACGCTGTAGCCCCACTCGACAGCACGCGCGAAACGCGAGACTAGACGGACCTGCGCCCTGCGTTGTGGCGCGAGGGGGGCTTCATGCGGCGCTGGGGCGTTGTCGCGGCGGTCACGCTGGCGATCATGGCGGCGGGCCCGGCGGCGGTGGCCGCAGCGACGGCCTCGCACGCCGACGAGCTGATGGACCAAGCCAACGCCGCCCTCGACGCGAAGGACCTGGCCAAGGCCCGCGCTCTGATGACGGAAGCGGCCGCGAGCGGCGATCCCGAAGCGGTCAACGGCCTCGGCGTCTACACCCTGCAGGGGGTGGGCGCCGCGCCCGATCCGGCGCGGGCGCGGGCCCTCTACGAACAGGCGGTGGCGGCCGGGTCGATGGCGGCGCGGGTCAACCTGGGCACGCTTCTGGCCGAGGAGCCGGACCAGACCTCGCGTGAGCGCGCCTTTGCCCTTCTGACGGAGGCGGCGGCCAAGGAGCCGCGCCTGGCCAGCGGAACCTTCTACCCGCTCGGCCGCATGGCTCTCCTGGGCGTCGGGCGGCCGCAGGACATGGCGCTGGGCGTCGACCTGCTGGAGAAGAGCCTGGCGGTCGCGCCCGACAACGCCGATGCGCTCTATCTGCTCGGCCGGGCTTACGCCAACGGCTGGGGCGGCCGGACGCCCGACGCGGCGAAGTCCGCCGACTTCTTCCGCCGCGCCGCCGAGGACGGCGACTTCAGGGCCCAGCGCTATTTCGCCATGGACCTGCTGGAAGGCCGCGGCGTCGCCCAGGACAAGCGCCAAGCCTACGACTGGTTCCTGAAGGCGGCCAACGGCGGCTACCGCGATGCGATGATCGACGTGGCGGCGATGCTGTCCACGGGCGAAGGCGGCGTCCCCGTCGATCAGCCGCTCGGCCGGACCTGGTACCTTAAGGCGGCCGAGATGGGATCGGCCCTCGGCCTGCAGGGCCTGGGCTACATGCTGGTCGTCGGCGAGGGCGGACCGATCGACCTGCCGCACGGCTGGGCCTACCTGGAGCTCGCCGCGGAGGCCGGCAACCCCCAGGCCCGGCAGCTCGAGACCATGGCGCGGTTCCAGACCCCGCCGGAATCGCGCGCCGAGGTCGACCGCATCAAGGCCGCCTTCGCCGCGGCCCATCCGATCAGCCACACCAACAGCGAATAGGCGGGCGTCCGGCGCGGCCGCGACGGCGCCGCATGGCTGAGCCGATGGAGTCGAACTCCCCCTCTGGTACTGCACTTGCACGATAGCCCTGGCGCGTCCCTGCGCGCGACACACGAGTCCCGGGGCTTTGCAGATGAGTGTTTCTTCCCTGATCCACACCGGCTTCGAGGTCCAGGCGCGGCGGACGCCGGGGGCGCCGGCGCTGGTCGCCGACGGCGGCGTGATCAGCTACGGCGAACTGGATCACGCCTCGCGCCGGCTCGCCTGCGCCATCCTGGGACGATCGCCGGAACCCGGCGTGGTGGCGATCCTGGCCACGCGGGGACCACGGCTGGTGGTCGCCATGCTGGCGTGTGCGCGGGCGGGCCGGCCGTTCGTCGTCCTCGACCTTGCCTATCCCCTGTCCCGCCTGCAGGCGCTCGTGGACATCTGCCGCCCCGGCCTGGCCCTGACGGCCGGCGACGGCGCCCTGGAGACGGCGGAACGGCTCGGCCTGCCCGCGCTCGGCGCGGACGCGGCGGCGGAGGATGAGGCCGGCTGGACCGCCCCGCCGATCTCCCCGGACGCCGCCGCCTATCTGCTCTTCACCTCCGGCAGCACAGGGACGCCCAGGTGCGTGGCCGTCTCGCACCATCCGCTGGTCAACTTCCTGGCCTGGCAGGCGCGCACCTTCACCCTCACGGCCGCGGACCGGTTCACCCTGCTCTCGGGCCTGTCGCACGATCCGGTGCTGCGCGACGTGTTCGCGCCCCTGAGCCTCGGCGCAGCGCTGCACATCCCGGCCCAGGACGTGCTGACGGCGCCCGGCGCGCTCGCCGACTGGTTCGAACGCGCGCGCCCGACGATCGCACACATGACCCCGCCGCTCGGCCAGCTGCTGACCGCCGGCCGCGCCCTGCGGCCGCGCTTCGGCGAGCTTCGCCACGTCTTCTTCGGCGGCGACGTCCTGCGCCGCGACCTGGTGCAGACCCTGGCCGCGGTCGCGCCGGCCTGCGAGGCGGTGAACGTCTATGGCTCGACCGAGACGCCGCAGGTGGCCGCCTTCCACCGCGCGGCGCCGGACATGGCGGGCGAGCGGGCGCCGATCGGCGTCGGCATCGACGGCTTCGCTGTGGAAGTCGTGGACGAAGCCGGCCGGCCGGCGGCGGACGGGGCGCCGGGCGAGATCGTGGTGCGCTCGCCGTTCCTGACTCTCGGCTTCGTCCACGACGGCGCATTGCCGCCCCCCAGGCCGCCCGTGGAGAGCGCCTACGCCACCGGCGACATCGGCGTGCGCGGCGCGGACGGGATCGTGACCATCCAGGGCCGTCGCGACGACCAGGTGAAGATCCGCGGCCACCGCGTCGAGCTGGCCGAGGTCACCGCCGCGGCGCTGAAGGCCAGGCGCGTCGGCCAGGCCATCGCCCTCGACGTCGGCGGCCCCGAGGGCGCGCGCATCGCCTGCTTCGTCTCGCCCGCAGCGGGCCGGCGGCCGATCGACGCCCAGGCCCTCGCCGCCCACTTCGAGGCCGTTCTGCCGGCCTATATGCGGCCCGAGCGGGTGGTCGTGCTGGACGCCCTGCCGCTGCTGCCGAACGGCAAGTTCGACCGCCAGGGCCTGATCGCCTCGCTCGCCCCGCGGACCGCCGCGCCCACGGCGGCGCCCGCCTCGCCCGCCGAGGCGGCGATCGTCGAGGAGTGGCGAAGGCTCTTCCGCCGCGACGACGTCGCCCCCACCGACAGCTTCGCCTCCCTCGGCGGTGACAGCCTCAGCTACGTCGGCGCCTATCTCTTCCTCGAAGAGACCCTGGGCGCCGCCCCGGAGGGCTGGACCACCCTGAGCGTCGCCGAACTGGCGGCGCTGGCCTCGCCGAAGCGGGCGGGCGGGCGCGGCTGGCTGCAGGAGGTCGAGACCGGCATGGTCCTGCGCGCGGCGGCGATCAGCGCCGTGGTCGCCAGCCACTTCCAGCTCGTCGTCACCGGCGGCGCCGCCGTCAGCGCCCTCATCTGGGTGTCCGGGGTCCTGTTCGGCGGCCTGCAGCTGCGCCAGGCCGACGAGCGGCGCAGCGCCGCGCCGATCCTGCGCCTGCTGGCCAGCGTCCTGGCGCCGCTGGCGGTGATCGAGGCGCCGCAGATCCTGGTGAAGTACCTGACGCACTACCACGCGCACGCCTCCAGCCTGCTCCTCTACACCGACCTCCTGGACTACTCGCGCTGGCCCGCTTCGGGACCGGACGCCTACGGCGGGCACGAGTTTCTGAAGTGGTACGTCCACGCGCTGATCCACATCCTGATGATCTACGCGGTGCTGATCTTCGTGTTCGCCCGCGGGCTGAAACTGAAGCGGCCGGTGCTCGCGGCCGGCCTGGCGGCGGTGGGCCTGGGCTTCGTCGGCCGGTTCGTCCTGCCGACCCTGTTCGTGCCCGGCTTCTGGCGCGGCGAGATGAACCCGCTGTCGTTCTTCAACCACGCGCCGACGACGCACCTGGCGACCTTTGCCCTGGCCGCCCTCTCGGGCCTGCTGGCCGGGCGGGCGCGGCTGGCCCTGTTCGTCGCCACCCTCGGCTACGCGGCCCTCAGCGGCCCCGGCTACACCTGGCCGGACGCGGTCGCCATCGCAGCGGTCGCGGGCCTGCTCGCCTTCGCGCCCCGGCTGACCCTGCCACGGTTCGCGGTGCTGCCGGTCTACCTGGTCGCCGGCGCCTGCCTCTTCATCTACCTGCTGCACTTCAAGGTGCTGGCAGTCGCGACCCGGCTGCACCTGCCGGCGCTCGTCGCCTGGCCCCTGGCCCTGGCCGCCGGCGTCGCCGCCTGGCGGGCGTGGAACTTTGCCCTTCGCCTGGCCCCGGCGCTGCGTACCGCGACCGCCCGCGCCACAGATCGCTGCGCGGCGGTGTTGCGCGCCTGGACGGCGCTACGGAACCCGCTCGGCGGCCCGGCCCGGGCCGGCTCATAGCGCTTCAGGCCCGGGCGCCGCCCGCCTTGCGGCGCCTTCCGGTTGTGTCACCATGAGCTCCACCTTGGGGGGTTCATCATGACAGACGCCAGTCCGGCGCCCGGGCCGCTGTTCCGGGAAATCGGCCAGGCCCAGGCCGAGCGCCGCTATGTGTTGAAGTCGCTGCGTCCGCTCGCCATCGCCGTCACCGGGGTGCTGGCCGTGCGCGTGGGCCTGTCCATCGCCGAGGCCGTGGGCGTGGCCATGCGCCTGAGGGTCCTCGACGCCGCCCGCGCCGGCCAGTTCGCGTCGCGGGACGCCCTGGTCGCCGCCGCCGGCTCCGGCGACCGGCTCGTCGCGGCCACGGCCTTCCTGACCCTGGCCGCCCTGCTGGTCGCCTACGTGCTGGGCGGCATGTGGATCTACCGCGCGGCGGCCAATGTGCGGGCCCTGGGCGCGCGCGGGCTCGAAACCTCTCCGGGCTGGGCCGTGGGCTGGTTCGCCGTGCCCTTCATGTCGATGTTCAAGCCGCTGATGGCGATGTCCGAGATCTGGCGTGCAAGCGTATCCCCGATCGGGTGGCGCGGGCGCAGCACGCCCCCCCTGCTGGGCCTGTGGTGGGCGGGCTGGCTGCTCTCGAACCTGGGCGGCGCCGCGGTCAACAGCCTGTCGCGCGGCGCGGTGACCGTCGACAACCTGCTGGTCGTCAACGAGGTCGGCTTCGGCTCGCTCGTGGTCGACGGGGTCGCCACCGGCCTCTTTCTCGCCGTGGTCTGGGGCGTCACCCGCGCCCAGTCCGTCAGCCGCAACGCCGCGGCGCAGGTGGCCGAAACCTTCGCCTGAGGAAGGCGGATCAAGACTGCTTGATACATCAATGCCGATGGTCGGCCAGGGCATGGCCGTCACCGAGGCGCCCCACCGCCGCGACTTCGCGCGCATGCGCACCTCGTTCCTGAACGAGCCGGGCGGAGTCGAGATCCAGCTCGTCAAGTACGACTGAGGAAAGTGGGGACACACACCACCCCTACTGACCAAGATCGTGACGCACGGGCGGCAGAAGTGGTGTGTGTCCCCACTTTCCAAGGCCTGCACCGAGGCTTCGCCCCGATCGCCGGGCTAGCTCGACGCTGAGGAACCATCGACAGGCAGGTCGAAGATAAGCAGGCCCGGCGCGCCCAGCGGCAGTTGGGCGACCACCTCGCCGGCGGGGTTCAGGACGGCGGTCGGGCCCCAGGCGACCTCGTCGCCGCAACGCCCGGTCACGTCCGCCGACATCAGCCAGAGCCCGGTCTCGCGGCAGCGCTCGCCGCGCACCGGGTTGTGCCGGTCCTTCCACGCCACGGCGGCCGGTTCCGGCAGCATGTTGTTGGCGGCGCAGACGAGCAGGCTGGCCCCCTGCCGCGCCACGCGCGCCGCCTCGTCGGGGAAGTTGGTGTCGAAGCAGATGTTGATCCCGAAGCGCAGGCTGTCGACCTCGAAGACGGGGGTGTCGTCGCCGGGCCGGAAGCACCGTTCACGCGCCAGCAGGCGGCGCTTGCGGTAGCGCCCGACCAGCGCCTGGCGGCGGATCACCGCGGCGGTGTTGTAGAGGGCCTCGCCCTCGGCCTCGATCAGGCCCACCACCAGCATCGGCGCCTGTTCGGGCAGCGCCCGCAGCAGCGCGGCGAAGCGCGGCGAGGCGAGATCCAGGGCGTGCCGGCGGGCGCTCTCCTCGTCGGTCAGGTAGCCCTGCAGGAAGCCTTCGGGCAGGCTGAGCAGCCGCGCGCCGGCCGCCCGGGCCTCTTCGGCCGCCTCCAGCAGCCAGGCGAAGGCGCCGGGGAGGTCCTCCCGGAACGCCGGCGTCTGCGCCGCCGCGATCCGCACGCTCCTGGCTGAGTCGGTCACGCCGTGACGATAGCAGCGGGAAAGTGGGGGAAAGTGGGGACACACACCACCCCCACTGACGCAGATCGTGAAGCGCGCGCCGCAGAAGTGGTGTGTGTCCCCACTTTCCCGGCCTCGCCCGTTCGAGCGAACCGCACCCGACGGACTCCGATCGGACCTCCTCGGCCTAGTAGGCGAAGCTCTCGAAGACCGGGCCGACGTCGCCGTGCCAGGGGCCGTGGTAGAGCTCCAGCAGGCGCTCGGCGGCGGTGACGCCGCTGTCGGCGATGTCTTCCAGCTCACCCAGGTAGTTGGTCTCGTCGACCATGCCGGCCGAGAGGCGGTTGCGGTTCTTCAGGCCCTGGTGCGCGATGGCCAGCATGTCCTTGGTCACGTCCTGCAGGGTGCGGCCGGCGATGGTCGCCTTCAGGCCCAGCTTCGCCGCGTCGGCGCGCAATGCCGCGCGCTCTTCGGCCGTCCAGTGCTTGCACAGGTCCCAGGCGGCCGCCTGGGACGGCGGGTCGTAGAGCAGGCCGGCCCACAGCGCCGGCAGGCCGCAAAGGCGGGTCCACGGACCGGCGTCGGCGCCGCGCATCTCGAGGTACTGCTTCAGCCGCACCTCCGGGAACAGGGTCGTGGTGTGGTCGGCCCAGTCCTTCAGGTTGGCGCGCTCGCCCGGCGCCTCCCTGAGGTTTCCGGCCATGAAATCGCGGAACGAGCGGCCGGCGACGTCGATGTACCGCCCGTCGCGCTTGACGAAGTACATCGGCACGTCGAGGGCCCATTCGGCGTAGCGGGCGAAGCCGAAGCCGTCGTCGAACACGAAGTCCAGCATGCCGGTGCGGTCGGCGTCGGTGTCGGTCCAGACGTTGGCGCGGGCCGACAGGAAGCCGTTCGGCTTGCCCTCGGTGAACGGCGAATTGGCGAAGAGGGCCGTGACCACCGGCTGCAGCGCCAGGCTGACGCGGAACTTCTCGACCATGTCCGCCTCGCTGGCGAAGTCGAGATTGGCCTGCACCGTGCAGGTGCGGAACATCATGTCGAGGCCCAGGTTGCCGACCTTCGGCATGTACTGGCGCATGATCTTGTAGCGGCCCTTGGGCATCACCGGGACCTGCTCGCGGGTCCACAGCGGCGTGAAGCCAAGGCCGAGGAAGCCGAGGCCGAGCTCGCCGGCGACCGCCTTGACCTCCTCCAGGTGCTGGCCGGTCTCCTCGCAGATGTCGTGCATGGAATCGAGCGGCGCGCCGGAGAGCTCGAACTGGCCGCCGGGCTCCAGGCTGATGTTGGCCATGCCGCGGTTGAGGCCGATCAGGGTCTCACCCAGGGGGCCGGACTCCCAGGTCCCCTTCCAGCCGAAGCGCATCAGGCCTTCGAGCAGGGCCTTGATGCCGGCCTCGCCCTCGTAGGGCACCGGGGCGTGCGAGCCGACGCGGAAGACGAACTTCTCGTGCTCGGCGCCGACCTTGAAATCGCTCGCCGGCTTCGACCCCTCGGCGAACCAGCCGACCAGATCCTCGAACGCAAGCGGGCGGTCGTCGCAGAGCGTATCGGCCATCCAGTCCCTCCCACAGGCGTCCCAGTCGCTGGGCGTCTTCCTCTAAGGCTTCAGGGAGGTGGGCGTCGAGTGGGCGTTACTCAAGAGCCTATAAGCTCACCTGATGACGCAAACCGTCAGGAGCGGGGTGCGCGACGGGTCTGGCGCTCGTTTCACGCGCGCCAGTCGCCGAGCGCGGACTGCCACAGCGTGAGGGCCGAGATCGCCGCGGTGTCGGCCCTGAGGATGCGCGGACCGAGGGAGACCGGCACCGCGTCCGGCAACGCCCGGATGCGCGCGCGCTCGGCCGGCGAGAAGCCGCCTTCGGGGCCGATCAGCACCGCCCACGGCCCGGCGGCAAGCCCGCTTAGCGCCTGGGCCGCCGGGGCCGCGTCGCCGGCCTCGTCGCAGAACATCAGCCGCCGGCCCTCGCCCAGGCTCTCCAGCAGCCGCGGCAGTTTTTCCGGCGCCAGGACCTCGGGGACATCGAGGCGGCCGGTCTGCTCGGCGGCCTCGACCGCGATGGCGTGCAGGCGCTCGACATTGGTGCGCTCGGCGTTGGTCCGCTCGGTGATCGCCAGGCGCACGCGCCGGGCGCCGAGCTCGGCCGCCTTCTCGACGATGGTCTCCAGCCGCGCGCGCTTCACCAGGGCGACGATCAGGTCGAGGTCCGGCGGCGCGGCCTGGTCGCGGACCTTGGCGTCCACCGTCAGCCGGCAGCCCTTGCGCGAGGCCTCGGCCACGCTCGCGCGCCACTCCCCGTCACGGCCGTTGAACAGCAGCAGTGCGTCGCCGGCCGCCAGGCGCATGACGTTCACGAGGTAGTGGGCCTGGTCTCGGGCCAGGGCGACCCCGGCGTCCGGGTAAAGTCCCGCTTCGACGAACAGGCGGATCATCTTGCGTCGGGGGCCCGCGTCCAGTTTGCTTCATCCCTTTCCGCCACGGATCGGGAGCCGCCGCAATGGCCGGGTACAAGGAAGAGCTGCGCGAGCTGCAGATCCGGCTGGTGCGCTACCAGCAGTGGGCGATGGAGACCGGGGCCAAGGCCCTGGTGATCCTGGAAGGCCGTGACGGCGCCGGCAAGGACGGCACCATCCGGCGCATCGTCGAGCACCTGGCGCCGCGGAACACGCGCGCCATTTCCCTGCCCAAGCCGTCCGACCGCCAGCGTACGGAATGGTACTTCCAGCGCTACGTCGCGCACCTGCCGGCGGCCGGCGACCTCGTGATCTTCAACCGCTCCTGGTACAACCGCGCCGGGGTCGAGCCGGTGATGGGCTTCTGCACCGAGCGCGAGCACGAGGAGTTCCTGCGCGACGTGCCCTCGCTCGAGCGGATGCTCGAGGAGAACGGCACGCGCCTGGTCAAGATCTGGCTCGACATCACCAAGAAGGAGCAGGCGACGCGGCTCGACGAGCGGCGCAGCGATCCGGTCAAGGCGCTGAAGGTCAGCGACCTCGACGCCGTCGCCCAGCGCAAGTGGAAGGACTACTCCAAGGCGCGCAACGAGATGCTGCTGCGCACGTCGCTGCCGCTGACGCCGTGGATCTGCGTGCGCGCCGACCACAAGAAGCCGGCGCGGATCAACGTCATCCGCCACCTGCTGCGCGAGTTGGCCCCCGACGAGGTCAAGGCCGAGGTCGCCGCGCCCGATCCGGAGATCCTGTTCCCGTTCGAGGAGGCGGCGATCGAGGACGGGCGGCTCGCCAAATGATGCAGCTCGTCTTCCTGCACGGCCCGGCGGCGGTGGGGAAGCTGACGGTGGCCCGGGCCCTGGCGGCGCGCACGGGCCTGGCGCTGTTCCACAACCACCTCGTGGTCGACGCGGCCCACGCCCTGTTCGAGTTCGGCTCGCCACCGTTCGTGCGCGTGCGCGAGGCGATGTGGGGCATGGCCTTCGACGAGGCCGCCCGCGCGGGCCGCTCCCTGGTCTTCACCTTCGCGCCGGAGAACACGGTCCGTCCGCGGTTCGTCGGCGACACGGTGGCGACGGTCGAACGCCACGGCGGGCGCGTGCGCTTCGTGGCCCTGACCTGCCCGGTCGAGGTGCAGGAGATGCGTGTCGGGGACCCGTCCCGCGCCGCGTTCGGCAAGCTGCGCTCCCTGGAGACCCTGCGCCGGCTGCGCGCCGACGGCGCCCAGGCCTTCCCGCCGATCGCCTCGGAAGTGACCATCGACACCTCGCTTCACACCCCCGAGGAGTCCGCGGCTCTGATCGCTTCGGCGCTGGGCCTCTGACTCTTCCCCTTCTGGGGGAAGAGCATGGTGGCCTGCTCCGCCCGCCCCGCAAAGCTTGGCCGTTCACGCCCGCGGCGGGCTGTGCCACGATCGTCCGCAAGCGGAGGGGCGGCGATGGCCAAGGGACTGCTGATCGGCCTGGTGGCGCTGGCGTGGGCGGCGGCGTTTCCGGCCGTGGCCAAGACCGACCTGTTCGAGGACGGGCCGCCGCTGAAGATCACCCTGCAGGCGCCGTTCGGGACCCTGGTGCGGAGCGCCAAGACCAACACCAACCCCTATCCGGCGACCCTGACCCTGGCCGACGCGGCCGAACCGAAGACCCTGGCGATCCAGGTCTCGGCGCGGGGCCTCACCCGCCGCACCGGCGGCTACTGCGCCTTCCCGCCGCTCTGGCTGCGCTTTGACAAGGAGACCGTGCGCGGCACGCCCTTCCACGGCCAGAAGAAGCTGAAGCTGGTCACCTACTGCAAGCCGCCGGCGGACTACGAGCAGCGCATCGTGCTCGAGTACCTGGCCTACCGCCTCTACAACGTGCTGACGCCGCTGAGCTTTCGCGTGCGCGCCGCCGAGGTCACCTATCGCGACGGGCCGAAGGACGCCGGCCTGACCCGGTTCGGCTTCCTGCTCGAGGACATCGACGACGTCGCCGACCGCAATGGCCTGGACCGCCTCGACGCCGCGAGCCGCCAGGTCGCGCGCACCCAGCTCGACCCGCGCGCCACCGCCCGGGCGGGGCTGTTGGAATTCATGCTCGGCAACCTCGACTGGGACTTCCTGGCCAATGCCGCCGGGCTGGACTGCTGCCACAACAGCCGCCTCCTCGCCGCCCGCGGCGCCGCCCCGGCGACGGCGAGCGCCGTCGTGCCCGTGCCCTACGACTGGGACTATTCGGGCTTCGTCGATTCCCCCTACGCGGGCGTGCCGGAGGGCCTGCCGGTCGACCGCGTCACCCAGCGTCTCTACCGCGGCTACTGCGTCGGCAACGCCGAGATGCCGGCCGTGATCGAGGAGTTCCGCGCCCACCGCGCCGAGCTGGAGGCCATCGTCTCGGGCGAGCCGCGCCTCAACCCCAACTTCAAGGCCAAGACCCTGCGCTTCATAGCCGGCTTCTACGACACCATCTCCGACCCCGACCGCGTCCAGCGCCAGATCATCGCCAAGTGCCGCTGAGGCGGCGGAGCCGCTATTCTTGGAACCACGAACCACACGAACCACACGAACGGGTTCGTTGATCCTCAGACGTCGCGGCCGCGCGGACCTGTTCGTGTGGTTCGTGTGGTTCGTGGTCGAATCTATCGGCCTGCGATCCGGCCGCAGCAGGGGCGGCGAAGCTCTCTTTGGAACCACGAAAGACACGAAAGGACACGAAAGGGTCGGAGCTGGATCGGGCCCGCCGCTCAAGCCCCCAGCGTTTTCGTGTCCTTTCGTGTATTTCGTGGTTCAAAAACTTCAGGGCGCCTTCGGCGCGGGAGCGGGTTCGGGGGGCGGGGGCGCTGGTGCGGCGGGGCAACCGGATTCGGCCTGGTCGATGGCGGCGATCTGGGCGAGGTAGGCGGCGTGGGCCTCGGCGCTGAGGCCCAGCGGCAGGCGGTGGCCGCGGTGGACGGCGGTCAGCTTGTCGCCTTCCTTGACCAGGAAGCCGTGCGGGTCGGCGCAGCCGCGCGGGACGGCGATATCGGTCAGGATGACGCCGCCGTCGAAACGCTCGTTGACCATCCGGTACTGCTTGGTGTGGCCAATGACGATGTGGCGCACGCCGTAGCGCTGCAGGGCGGCCGCCACCGCCGGCGCCTCGGCCGCCTCGTCGTTCTGGGCCAGGCCGCGGTACCAGAGCGGCCCCTGCTCGTTCCACAGGATGTCGTGCGGGCCGCCGGCCTTCTCCGGCTCGTGGCGCAGGGCCGCGGCCACGGCCTTGTTCATGACCCCGACGTCGAAGGGCGTGAACGCCGCCGAGATGCCGGCGTGCAGGTAGAGGGTGTCGTCGATGCGGATCACGGCCGGGTGGGTCAGCACCCAGCGGCCGTAGACGCCCTGGGCCGACCAGGCGGCCATGTGCTCGACCCAGCCCAGCGGATGCTCGGCGTCGAACTTCGCGCGGTAGGCGTCGTCGAACACCGGCAGCCCCGCGGCCGGCGGATGCGCCTTCAGCGCCGCCACCACGGCGGCGTAGTAGGCGTCGCGCCGGCGCGGCGAATCCTTGTCGGCAAAGGCGGCGAACTCGCCCGGCGTGGTGTAGCGCAGGTCGCCTTCCATGTTCATGGCTTCGTGGTTGCCGATCAGGGCGTGCACGTAGCCGCCGGCCCGCCTGGCCTGGGGCTCGAGCTTGATCAGGAGGTCGAGGATCTTGCGCGTGTCGGGCGCTCGGTCGGGCACGTCGCCGACCTGCACCAGATGCGTCTTGCCACCGCTCCAGTTGTCGTGCGCATCGATCAGCCCCGCCTGGGCCAGCATGTCGTGGAACTTGGCGTAGTCGCCGTGCAGGTCGCCGAACACCACCACCCGGGCGACGTGGTCCCAGGCGGCCGACGGCTCGGCGTGAGCCGCCGCGGCGCAGAAACCTATCGTGAGCGCGGCCAAGAGGCCGGCGAGCACCCTAGTCATAGGCGCGAGCATAGCGTGTGATCAGCGCGCGCGCATCGCCGCCTTCGTCGGCGATCACCAGCGCCCCGTCGGCCAGGATGGTGGCGCCCTCCGCCTGGCGATGGTGGCGGCCGAGCCCGCGCGCCGCCAAGAGGTCGCCGTGGGCGTCGAGCTCGACCATGGCGTTCTCGCGCGCCGCCAACAGGATCAGCCTTCCGCTGACCGGATCGATCTCAAGCGAGGAGGGGTGGAAGGCGCGCGCCCCGACCGCCTGGGCGAGCGGCGCGGCCGGCACGGTGAGCCAGGGCCGCGCCGGCGCCTCGGGCGTCCTCGGCGACCACGCGAACAGCGCCACCTG
>DASZQQ010000408.1:0-3954 GCA_035549595.1 Caulobacteraceae bacterium | reverse complement strand
AGCGTCACGGGACTGCGGGACAGAGGTCGCCTCGCCAAGTCCTTCGGCGCCTCTAAAGCCGTTGCGCTCCCGGTGCGATAGCCCTGCCTCCGAAGGGGGAAGACCCCCGGGGCGCATGCAACCGGATGCAACGTGGCGCATCGTGGCGCGCGCCGATGCGCCTCGCGGGGGCGCCCGGCGCAACGCATAAGGCCCCTCGCGTGTGGGGCGCCGGCCCGCTCCCTTCCTGATCAGAGGGGGCGGGACGGCCGGGCCGGCTGAAATCGCCGGCGCTTCGTCCGCGCCGCGCTGATCTCGCGGCCGGGTTTCGATGAACGTGCGGGTCCCTTCGAGGGACCTTCCAGGCAGGGCGGCGAACGCCGTCCGAGCCCGCGCCCCATGCCGTCTCCTGTTTCGGCTGACCGGCCCTCCTTTCGAGCGCCGGATGATGAGGGCTGCCACGATGATCTCGAACCGCCGCCGGGCGCTTGCGCTCTCCACCTCCGTTTCCTCCCTCGCCCTGCTCGCGCTCGCGGGCCAGGCGCGCGCGGACACGGTCGACAACGCCACCGTCACGGTGCCGGGCAGCCAGTCCTCGCCGTGGACGGTGAGCAGCCTGGTGATCGGCGTCTCGGGGACCGCGGAGGTCGACGTCGGCGCCGGCGGCCTCATCAACACGGTCAGCTGCGGGCCGATCAACCTCGGCCAGAACACCGGCTCCAGCGGCACGCTGAAGGTCCAGGGCGCGGGCGCCAAGGTCGACAACGGAGCCTGCGGCATTGCCGTCGGCCAGTCCGGATCCGGCGTCGTCGTCGTGGGCGCCGGCGGCGAGCTCGACACCCTCAACACCTCGACCCTCGGAGGCGCGGCGACGTCGACCGGCACGGTCACCGTCACCGGGACCGGCTCGAAGTGGGCGGTCGGCCCGCTGGCGATCGCCGCCAACGGCACGGGCACGGTCAATGTGCTGGCCGGGGGCCTGGTCACCCAGAGCGGCTGCGGCTCGACGAACCTGGGCTCCGGCTTCAGCGGCGTCGGCACGATCAACGTCGACGGGACCGGCTCGCACTGGGCCGGCGGCGCCTGCAACCTGTTCGTCGGCGACGACGGCCAGGGCGTGGTCAATGTCACCGGCGGCGGCGTCATCGACGGCCTGGGCGAGGTGGACCTGGGCCGCAGCTTCAACACCAGCCAGGGCGCGCTGACCGTCAGCGGCGCCGGCTCGAAGTTCATCAGCACCAACAACATCTACGTCGGCGAGTTCGGCGTCGGCGCGCTGACGATCAACTCGGGCGGCCTGGTCAGCGACGGCAACTCGGACATCGGCGACCTGACCGGCTCGGTCGGCACGGCCAGCGTCGACGGCGCCGGCACGAAGTGGGTCAACACCGGCACCCTGGGCGTCGGCCGCAACGGCACGGGCTCGCTGTCCGTCACTAACGGCGCGGTGGTGACCAGCGACGGCGGCTTCTTCTCGGCCCAGGGCGGCGGGACGCTGACGGTCAGCGGCGCGGGCTCGGCCTGGAACTCGACCAACAGCCTCGACCTGGGCTCGCGCGGGACCTCGACGATCAACATCACCGCCGGCGGGGTGATCAGCGACACCTTCGCCTCCGCGGGCACGAACAGCAACGCCTCGCCGACGATCGTCATCGACGGCGCCGGCTCGGCCTGGACCAACTCCAGCAGCCTGTCGCTCGGCGGCGGGTTCAACTCGGGACTGAACCTGACGGTCTCGAACGGGGGCCTGCTGTCGGACACAGCCGGGACGCTGGGAACCGGGACGGTCAAGGTGGCGGGGTCGGGCTCGACCTGGACCAACTCGTCGCTGCTGCGGATCGGCGCCTCCGGGCCGGGCGTGCTCACCATCGCCCAGCAGGGCGCGGTGACGGCGACGGGCGGGGTGATCCTCGGCCAGTCGAGCTCGTCCAGCGGGATCCTCAACATCGGCGGCGCCGTCGGCCAGCCCGCGAACTCGCCCGGCGACCTCAACGCCCCGACCATCGTCCTGGGCGCCGCGAACGGCGCGCAAGGGACGCTGAACTTCAACCACAACTCGGTCAGCTACCTGTTCACCCCGGTGATCTCGGGGCCGGGCAAGGTCAACGTCGTCTCGGGCCTGACGATCTTCAATCAGGACGAGACCTATACCGGCCTGACCACGATCTCGCCCGGCGCCTACCTGCAGATCGGCAACGGCCCGGCGGCCGGCTCGATCGTCAGCAACGTGCAGAACGACGGCACGCTGTACTTCATCCGCGGCGGCGTCTTCTCCTACAACGGGACGATCAGCGGCTCGGGGTCGCTGCACATGTTCAGCGCCGGCGGCACGCTGAAGCTTTTCGGCTCCCACACCTATACGGGCGGCACGTTCGTCGACGCCGGAGCCCTGCAGTTGATGGGCGTCCTGGGGGCGACCAACGTCAGCGTCGGCTCCACGGCGATCCTGACCGGCAACGGCACCATCGGCGGCAGCGTCAGCATCGCCAACAGCGGCGTGCTGCAGGTGCAGTCCGGCAATCAGTTGCGGATGGGCGATCTCGTGCTGGCGCCGGCCGCCTTCCTGAACGCCACCCTGTTCGGACCCGGCGCCACCTCCCTGGTCGACGCGGCGAACGTCACCCTCGACGGCACGCTCAATGTGACTGACGGCGGGGGGTTCGGCCCCGGGCTCTACCGGCTGATCAACTACACGGGGACCCTGACCGACAACGGCCTGAACCTCGGGACCTTGCCGGGCGGGGTGCAGGCGTCGAACCTGCAGGTCCAGACCTCGGTCGCCGGCCAGGTCAACCTCGTCTACGCCTCCAACGCCGTGGCGACGCCGTTCTGGAACGGAAGCACCACCAGCCCCACGAACCAGGTCGTTGGCGGGGCCGGGACCTGGAAGCTCGGGCCCACCAACTGGACGGACGCCAACGGCGCGACCAGCGGCCCCTGGGACGGGACCACCGCCATCTTCGCCGGGACCGCCGGCGCGGTGACGATCGACAACAGCGCCGGCCAGGTCGGCGCCAACGCCGTGCAGTTCGCCGTCGACGGCGACAGCGTCGGGGGCGGTTCGCTGTCGATGACCGGCGCGACGCCGATCATCCGCGTCGGCGACGGGACTGCGGCCGGGGCCGGCTATACGGCGACGATCAGCGCCCCGATCACCGGCTCGAACGGCTTCACCAAGACCGATCTCGGCAGGCTGATCCTGACGGGGACCAACACCTACACCGGTACGACCACCATCAGCGGCGGCTACGTCTCGGTCGGGTCCGACGCCAACCTCGGCGCGCCGGCGGCCAGCCTGGCCCTGAACGGCGGCGGTCTGATCGCCACGGGGACCTTCGCCTCCACGCGGGCCGTCTCGGTGACGGGAGCTGGCGAGATCCGCACCAACCAGGGCCAGACCCTGACCCTCGGCGGCGCGATGTCCGGCTCGGGCGCGCTGACCAAGTCGGGCCTGGGCACGCTGGCGCTGAACACCAGCGGCGCCTTCACCGGGACCGTCGACGTGACCGCCGGCGGTCTCGTCGTCGGCGCGACGTTGCAGTCGCCCACCGTGACCGTGGAGTCCGGCGCCTCGCTCGCCGGCACGGGCGCGATCACGGGGAGCGTGACGGTGAAGGACGGCGGCGTGCTCGTCGGCACGCAGGGCTCGACGCTCACCATCGGCACGAACCTCGTGCTCAGCAACCAGTCGAACGTCGACGTGACGCTGGGCGCGCCGAGCTCGACGCGGCTCTTCAACGTGCAGGGCGCCCTGACCCTCGACGGCCAGCTCAACGTCACCAACGCCGGCGCCTTCGGCCAGGGCCTCTACCGGCTGATCGACTACACCGGCGCGCTGACCGACAACGGCCTGACGCTCGGGACCCTGCCCAGCGGCTTCCAGGCCGGCCAGTTCAGCGTGCAGACCTCGATCGGGGGTCAGGTCAACCTGATCGTCGCCGCCCCGCCAGCGACGCCGTTCTGGAACGGGGCCAC
>DASZQQ010000407.1:0-7751 GCA_035549595.1 Caulobacteraceae bacterium | reverse complement strand
GTCCCATCTGTCTTCCCCGGGACGAGCCACTGGACGCGGGGCCGGAATTGCGGTCTCACGCGGCCATGAGCGGGATGACCCTGGTGAAGGCCTGGAGCGCGGCGCGCCAGCGCCTGGAGGCGGCCGGCGTGGACGGGCCGGTGATCGACGCCCGGCTGCTGCTCGAGGCGGCCGCCGGCGCCACGCGCACGGACATCATCACCGACCCCCATCGCGAGCTCACCGCCGAGCAGGCGGGCGTCCTGGAGGATTTCCTCGCCCGGCGAGAGCGGCGCGAGCCGGTCAGCCACATCCTCGGCCGCAAGGGCTTCTGGAAGATCATGCTGCGGGTGACCCCCGACGTGCTGACGCCGCGGCCCGACACCGAGACGATCCTCGACGTGGTGCTCAAGGAGGTCGGCGAGCACCAGCGCTTCAACCTCCTGGACCTCGGCGTCGGCTCGGGCGCGATCCTGCTGGCGATCCTGGCGGAGCGGCCGCTGGGCCGCGGCCTGGGTGTCGACGTCTCGGACGAGGCCCTGGCCGTCGCGCGGGAGAACGCGGCGAACCTGGGCCTCGAGGCGCGCACCGCCCTGCTGCACGGCGACTGGACCGCGGGCCTGGCCGACGAGAGCTTCGACGTGGTGGTCTCCAACCCGCCCTATATTCCAAGCGGCGACATCGCCGGCCTGGAGCCCGAGGTCAGCCGGCACGAGCCGCGCCTGGCGCTCGACGGCGGCCCCGACGGGCTGGAGGCCTACCGCATCCTGGCGCCCGAGGTGCTGCGCGTGCTGCGGCCGGGCGGCCTCTTCGCGGTGGAGATCGGCGCCGACCAGAAGGCGGCGGTCGAGGCCCTGTTCCGCGCCGCCGGCGCCGAGGCCGTGCACACCGTCCAGGATCTGGGCGCCAGGGACCGCGTTGTCGCGGGGCGCAAGAAAGCCCTTGGAAAAGGGACGCAGGATCGCTAGATCAGGTACGTCTCCTCCCAAATCGCCGGAGCGTTGGGCCAGGGCGGGCGGCCGAGCGGCCCCCGAACGCAGCCTCTCCGGGAGCGCGATCGACGAACCCTCGCGACGGCGCGCTTTCAGCCTGACGGCGGAGACGGGGAACCTAGCGTTTTCGAACACTCAGACCGGGCGATTGGGCCCGAACTCAAAGCAAGCCCCAGCCCGCAGACGACAAGTCCTGTCGGCGGCTGAAGCGATCCAGGCAGGTCGGCGAGAAGATATGAGAGATTTCAAGGGTATGAAGCGTCAACGGGGTCGCAATCGCGGCGGCGGTGGCGGCGGCGGCAAGCCGCAGCACAACGCCAACCGCGCGTTCGACTCCAATGGTCCGGACGGGATCAAGATCCGCGGCGCCGCCCAGCACGTCTACGAGAAGTACCAGCAGCTCGCCCGCGACGCCGGCTCGGCCGGCGACCGCGTGCTGGCCGAGAACTACCTGCAGCATGCGGAGCACTACTTCCGCGTCCTGCGCGCCATGCAGCCGCAGCGTCCGGTGGCCGAGATCGTCGGCCGCGACCAGTTCGTGTCGGGCTACGACATCGACTTCGAGGACGAATCCGGCGCCGGCGAGGCGGCCGAGGCGGAAGCCGAAGGCGCCGAAGCGGCCGAGGCCGAAGCGCGCGAGCCGCGCGGCGAGAGCCGCGACCGCTACGAAGGGCGGCCCAGAGACGATCGCCAGCGCGACGATCGCCAGCGCGACGACCGGCCCCGGGACGAGCGCCCGCGCGACGAGTTCCGCCA
Organism: Caulobacteraceae bacterium; assembly: GCA_035549595.1. Lineage (GTDB taxonomy): Bacteria > Pseudomonadota > Alphaproteobacteria > Caulobacterales > Caulobacteraceae > Acaudatibacter. The sequence continues at coordinate 6,024 of DASZQQ010000407.1, read as the reverse complement.
GCGCGACCGCGACCGCGACCGCGATCGGCCGCGGGATGACCGCCGCGACGAACGCCCCAGCGACGACCGCCCCAGAGACGAACGCCCCAGAGACGAACGCCCCAGAGACGAACGTCCCAGAGACGAACGTCCGCGTGACGACCGCCCGCGGGAGGACCGCTTCCGCGACGATCGTCCGCGCGACCGCGACTATCGCGACGACCGGCGCGAGCGCTTCGCCAGAGACGATCGCCCGCGCGACGACCGCCCCCGCGGCGACCGTCCGGAGCGCGCCGAGCGGCCCGAGCGGCCCGATCCCCTGCCGGTGGTCGAGCCGGAGGCGACGCCCCTGGCCCCCGCCGCCCGCGAGGAGGCCCCGGCCCGCATGCTGCGCGCCGACGACGGTGAGATGAGCCACGCCCCGGCCTTCCTTCAGGCCCGGCCGGCCGAGCCGCGCGAGGACGAGGCGTCCGCCGAGCCCCGCCGCCCCCGCCGCCGCCGCGCGCCGCGCAGCTTCGACGCCGCCGAAGGGGCCCCGGCCCCCGCCGACGCGGAGGACTAGAAGGAGCGAAGAGAGGATCCGCGGCTTCGGGTCCTTTCGCCCTTGGCGGGCCTGCGCTCTCGCGCCATCCTCGGTGGCGGAGGCGTCATGAAACCCACGACACTGCTTATCGGCTGCGCCCTGGCGCTGCTGGCCGGACTCGCTCTGGCCGACGAGGCGCCCAAGCCGCTGCGCCTGATCGGGGAGGCCGCTTCGGCGAAGGATCCGGCGCCGCACCGGTTCGTCATCGACGCGCGGCTGAAGCCCGGCGACGGCGAGTTCCAGAGTACGATCGAAGGCTGGTTCGCCGGCCTGGACGCGCCGGCGTCGGGATCGATCGAGGGCTCGTGCGTCGAGAAGCGCTGCGCCCTCAGCGTCAGCCTGGATTCCGGCAAATACGCCCTGACCGGCGACCTGGCCGGCGCCGCCGGACCGGTGGCCGCGCGCTTCAGCCTCAAGGACGACGACGACAAGGTGCTGTCCCAGGGGCCCGCGACCCTGCGCCCGCTGGCCGGGCCAGTGGCGGGCCTTGGCGCCCTGGCCGAACCGGACGCCATCGACGCGGCCGAGATGGACGACCTGCTGCTCTGGGCGCACCAGACGGTCGGCTTCGGCGGCGGGACCCCCGGCGATCCGGTCGGCGACTTCCAGCGCCAGGCCCTGGCCGAATGGCAGGGCTCGAAAGGCAGGCCGGCGACCGGCCTGATATTCGCCTCCGACCTGGCCGAGCTGCGCGCGGAGGCGGCGCAGGCGCGCAAGGCCGCCGGCTGGACCGCGATCGGCGAGCCCGGCCACGGCTGGTCCGCGGCCTATCCCGCCGCCCTGCTGCCGAAGACGACGCGCAGCGGCGCCGAACGCCGTTTCGCCAGCCCGGACGGCAAGGCCGCGCTGGTGATGGCGATCGACGCGCCGATGACCGACGAGGCCTTCGACGACTTCGTGCACCGCACCACCGAGGACAAGGACGGCCGCAACGGCGTCAACTACACGCGGGTCAATTCCGACCTGGAGATGCGCTACGCCGAGGGCGGCGTCGTGACGGTGGCCGCCTACCACAACCGCCCGGGCGGCCTCGCGCGGCTGATGTTCACCTATCCCGAAGCCGCCGGCGACACCTGGAGCCCCTGGGAGCCGATCCTGCAGCGGGCCCTCGTCGTCACCGACGATCTGAAGCGGTAAGGACCGGGCGCTAGTCCGGGGACATGTTCCGCAGGAACGTGTCCCCTCCAGCCAGGCTCGTCCGGGACCGCTGTCTAAGCGGCGCGCATCGCTTTTTTTGAACCACGAAACCACACGAACCACACGAACGGTACTCAACGTCCGCTCTCCCTCGCGAAGGCGAGGGTCCAGGTGTTTTAGTCAGATAGCGGCGGGCTCCCGGGAAAAGCCTGGGCCCTCGCCTTTGCGAGGGAGCGCTGAGATGTGGGGCGGGCCGGAGCCCGTTCGTGTGGTTCGTGTGGTTCGTGGTTCCGACTTTCCCGAGCCGGCCGGCCACCGCGGCCTTGGTGGTCACGGATACCGGTTCGGTCGTGCCGGAAACTCTAGGCGTGGGCCAGCTGGTCGCCGCGGGGGGCGAGGCGGGGGAGGGAGAGCTTCGGCCAGGCCCAGCGGCGGCGGTCCGGCGCGGTCGGGATGCACGCTTCCAGGGCCGCGATCAGCGCCTCGGCCGGGCCGTCGTTCAGGAAATGGTTGGCCCCGGCGACGCGCTCGAAGCGGATCGGATGGCGGGTCCTGGCGTCGCGCGCCAGGCGCTCGGCGTGCTCGATCGGCGCGAAGTCGTCGGCGTCGCCGTGGATCAGGTGCACCGGCGCACGCAGGCGCGGCAGGGCCTCGTGCATGTGGGCGAGCTGCGACGCCTGGCCGCTGACCTCGAGCACCGCATGGCGCAGGTCGCGCGGGATGATGCCGAGGACCTTCGAGCCGAGGTCCACCAGCCACTTGGCGGTCGGTCCGAACTCGCCGAGGAAGCTCGACAGCATGACGACGCCGCCCAGGGTCTTGGGGTTGGCGCGCGTGGCCATCAGGGTCGCGATCGCCGCGCCGTAGGACTGGCCCACCAGCAGCAGCTTCTGGCCCGGTTCGGTCTTCAGCAGCGGGGCCAGCGCCTCGGCCTGCAGGCGGATGTCGGGCACGCAGGTGACGGGCTCGGAGGCGGCGAAGCCCGGACGGTCGACGACCACCATCTGCCGGTCCGCCGGCAGCTCGGCCATGATCGGCGCCCAGTACTCGGCCCAGGACGGCGCCCCGGTGACGACGACGATCTTCCAGGGCGCAGGCGTCTCGCGCGGCGTCTCGAGCGCCGAGATGCGCCAGCCGAGCCCTGCGCCGGCGGCGAAACTGAACCGGCGGACGACGGTCTCGGGATAGTCCGCAGAGGTCGGCCTGTGCTCGGTCCGGCCGGTCGCGGCGGACTCGAAACAGGCCCAGCCCAACGCCAGCACGCCTGACGCTCTCTTGGCCGACACCTTGCGGTCTCCTTTCACTTCACGCTTGGACTTCATCATTCGAACGCGGACGGGGCGATCGGGTTCGGTCGTCTCTCCTTGCGCCTCCTCACGAGGTTCGGCGCCCTTTCAGGCATGACATGGAGGCTAGGCCCCCCCGTCTGAAGGGGCGATGAAGAGGAAGGCATCGTTTCCATTCATCTTGCGCGGCATGGCGTCGCGCCGGCGCCACACCTGTTCGGCGCCGAACGGCGAAGGTGACGCTCCAACGCTCAAGTGTCGCAGGCGTCACCTTGAGTTGTGGCTTGGCTGGGCCGCAGGTTTCGCGATACCGTCCTGTCCACGGTTGTTCAGGGGTTCGGAGTGAGTGGACTGGCGCGCCGCGGCGGCATGCGTCGGAGCAGGCAGGTGTCGACGGCTTCGGACGAGAACGAGGCCAGATATCAGGCGATCGTGGACACAGCCGTCGACGCGATCGCGGTGATCGACGAGGCGGGAATCATATCCGCGTTCAATCCGGCGGCGGAGCGGCTGTTCGGCTACAAGGCCCAGGAGGCGTTGGGCCAGAACGTCAAGATGCTGATGCCCGAGCCGGACCACAGCGCGCACGACGGCTATCTCCAGCGCTATCGCCGCACCGGCGAGCGGCGGATCATCGGCGTCGGCCGCGAGGTCATGGGGCGCAAGAAGAACGGCGACACCTTCCCGCTGGAGCTGTCTGTGGCTGAGTGGCGGGCCGGCGGCCGCCGCTACTTCACCGGCATCATGCGCGACATCACCGAGCGCACGAAGGCCGAGGAACGCCAGCGCCTGATGGTCAACGAGCTCAATCACAGGGTGAAGAACACGCTGGCGACGGTGCAGGCGGTGGCCGGCCAGACGCTGCGCTCGTCGCAGGACCTCGAGCAGGCGCGCACATCGCTCACCGAGCGCCTGCTGGCCCTCGCCAAGGGCCACGACGTTCTGACCCGCGCCAGCTGGGTCGGCGCCGACCTCACCGACGTGGTCGAAGCCGCCGTCGCCGCGGCCGAGCGCGACCGGTTCCAGGTCTCGGGCCCGCGCGCCCGCCTGACGCCGAAGGCCGCCCTCGCGCTCTCGATGACGCTGCACGAGCTGTTCACCAACGCGGTGAAGTTCGGCGCCCTGTCCACCGAGGACGGCCAGATCGAGATCACCTGGAGCCGGCGCCGCGACGACCTGACCCTGTCCTGGCGCGAACACGGCGGACCGCTGGTCGTCCCGCCGGAGCGGCAAGGTTTCGGCTCGCGCATGATCGACGCCCTGGCGCGCGACCTGGACGGCGTGGCCAGGATCGAGTTCCCGCCCCAGGGGCTGGTCTATTCCATCCGCGCGCGGCTGAAGCCCGAGCCGGTCGGCGATGCGCCGCTGCGAGGGCGCCGGCGTGCCTAAGCGGGTCCTCGTGGTGGAGGACGAGGCCATGGTGGCGATGCTGATCGAGGATCTTCTTGCAGACCTTGGCTGCGAGGTGGCGGCGCTCGCCTGCACGGCCACCGAAGCGGTCGATTGCGCGCGGGGCGAGCGCTACGACGCGGCTCTGCTGGACGTGAACCTTGGCCAGGGCGAGACCTCGTTCGCCGCCGCCGAAGTGATCATCGGCCGCGGCCTGCCGTTCGCCTTCCTGACCGGCTACGGCCTCCTCGGCGTCCGCCCCGACCTGCGCGACCGCCCCGTCCTCTCCAAACCCGTCGACCCGCGCGAACTGAAGGGGTTCCTGGGGGTGTAAGCCGAGGCCGCGGTGACGCGGCAGCCTTCTCCTTTGGAACCACGAAACACACGAAAGGACACGAAAAAGGGTCGCGGGTCGTCCTCGCCTGGGACTTCGGTCCGGGACGCTTGGAGTCGCGACGCGAAGCGTCACAGTGACTTACGGCTTGGCCCTGGGCGCCGTCTCGACCCTTTCGTGTCCTTTCGTGTGCGCTGCAGCGCCCCAAAATGGAACCACGAACCACACGAACCACACGAACGCGACCGTTGTGGCCGCGACGCCGGCGGCTCGCCGGAGCCCGTTCGTGTGGTTCGTGTGGTTCGTGGTTCAAAAGCGCGAAGCGCCTTCGGCCCCTCGATGCGTTTGCTGGCGCTTCTTTTTGGAACCACGAAATGCACGAAAGGACCCGAAAGAGGTCGCTGGGCGTCCTCGGCAGAGATCGATACGAAAAAGCCAGGAATCGCGACGCGAAGCGTCGCAGCGACTGACGTCCTGGGTCCTGGGGGGCTCTCTCGGCCCTTTCGTGTCCTTTCGTGCATTTCGTGGTTCGAAAAGTGGCTTCGCCGCTCCTCTACGGCCCTCCGCTTTCGCTGCGGGCGTTCCCTCGGGTCGCGCCGCTGGCGCGGCCCGCCCGAGGGCAGGCTGTCGCGGAGATCGCCTTCGGCGCTCTCATGCGTTTGCTCTCGCAAACGCCGCTCCTCACCTTGTGTGTCTAATTCGCCACACCTACATCCGGCTCGCGCCGGTTGCGCTTCGTCAAGGCGGCCGGCGCGCGCCGCCTTAATGGGGACTCCATGAACATCGATCTCTACTCAGACCGCGCCAAGCAGGCCGTGCAGTCGGCCCAGTCTCTGGCCCTCGCCCGCCGTCACCAGCAGCTCGCCCCGGAGCACCTGCTGAAGGTGCTTCTGGAGGAGAAGGACGGCCTCGCCCGCGCGCTGATCCAGAGCGCCGGCGGGCGGCCGGACCAGGTCGACCAGGCCGTCGAGGCCCTGCTCGCCAAGATCGCCAAGGTCGAGGGCGGCTCGGGGCAGCTGTACCTCAAGCCCGACACCGCGCGCGTGTTCGCCAAGGCCGAAGAAGACGCCAAGGCCGCCGGCGACGCCTTCGTCACCACCGAGCGCCTGCTGATCGCCATCGCCCGCGAGGGCGGCGAGGCGGCGAACGCGCTCGCCTCGGCCGGCGCCAACGCCTCGGGGCTGGAGCAGGCCGCCCAGGCCCTGCGCAAGGGCAAGACCGCCGACAGCGCCAGCGCCGAGGAAGGCTACGACGCCCTGAAGCGCTACGCCCGCGACCTGACCCAGGCCGCCCGCGACCAGAAGCTGGACCCGGTG
>DASZQQ010000406.1:0-2299 GCA_035549595.1 Caulobacteraceae bacterium | reverse complement strand
GGCCGCTACCGGCGCGGCGACCTGATCCATCGCCTGCTGCAGCTCCTGCCCGACATCGCGGGGCCCGAGCGCGAGGCCGCCGCCCTGCGCCTGCTCTCCCGCGAACGCGACCTCACCGATATGCAGCGCCGGGAGATGGCCGCCGCCGCCCTCGGCGTCCTCGGCGATCCGCAGTTCGCCGCCGTGTTCGGCCCCGGCTCGCGGGCCGAGGTGGCCGTGGCCGGCCATGCTCCCGGAGCCGGACCCGTGTCCGGCAGGGTCGACCGGCTGCTGGTCGAACCGGACCGGGTCCTGGTGATCGACTTCAAGACCAACCGTCCCGCCCCCGCCCGCATCGAGGACGCGGACCCCGCCTATATCCGCCAGATGGCCGTCTACGCGGCCGTGCTGAAGACGATCTTCCCCGACCGGAAGGTGGAGACCGCTCTGGTGTGGACGGATGGACCTCGGCTGATGACGGTCCCAGAAAAGTTGACGGCCCAGGCCCTGGCCAGACTCGCCGCTTCGGTTGATAGCTAGGTGCGGAGAACCTACGTTCCTGGCCGAAGCGCCGCGATCGCGGCCAAGATTGGAGCCGTTAGATGAGCACCGTGAAGGTGACCGACGAAAGTTTCGAGAAGGACGTGCTGCAGTCCGCCACGCCCGTGCTGGTGGATTTCTGGGCCGAATGGTGCGGCCCCTGCAAGCAGATCGCCCCGGCCCTGGACCAGATCTCCGAAGAGCTGTCCGGCGCGGTGACCATCGCCAAGGTCAACATCGAGGAAAGCCCGACCACCCCCTCGCGCTACGGCGTGCGGGGCATCCCCACCCTGATGCTGTTCAAGGGCGGTCAGATGGCCTCGATGAAGGTCGGCGCCATGCCCAAGCAGAAGATCCTGGAGTGGCTGCAGGAGACCGGCGTCTCCGCCGCTTGATTCCGCTTCCAAGCTGACGCTGAAGCCGGCCTCGGGGCCGGCTTTTTCGTTTGCGCGTCGCTCAAGCGGGCCAGGTTTCCCGACTGGCCGCCAGCACCTCGCCGGCCAGGTAGAGCGAGCCGCAGATCAGCACGTGCGGCGGCGGGCCTTCGGCGGCGAGCGCCCGTCTCAGCGCCTCCAGGGGATAGCCGACCGGTTCGGCCTGGAGCCCCGCCGCTCGCGCGGCGTCGGCCGTCTGCTGGGCGGTGGCCGCGGCTTCGGCGTCGAAGGCGGTGGCGAACACCGTGGGATTCAGCGCCCGGAAGGCCGAGAAGAAGCCCACGGCGTCCTTGTTGGCCAGGGTCCCGGCGACCAGCGCCACCGGCCGGCCGTCGCGAGCCAGGTCCTCCAGGGCCCGGGCCACGGCGCGCGCGCCGTGCGGATTGTGGCCGCCGTCGAGCCAGAGGTCCGATCCACGCTCGCGCGCCAACTCGGCGAACGGCCCGGCGGTCAGGCGCTGCATCCGGGCTGGCCACTGCGCCTTCGCCACCCCTTGTCCGATCGCGTCCTCGGGCAGGCCGAAGGCCAGGGCCGCCGCCGCCGCCAGGCCCGCGTTGGCCACCTGGTGCTCGCCCGCCAGCGAAGGGACGGGCATGTCGAGCAGACGATGACCATCCTGGAACAGCATGCGCCCGCGCTCGGACCAAGCGTCGAAGTCGCGGCCCATCAGGGTCAGCGGCGCGCCGAGCCGCTCGGCCTCCGCCTCGATCACCCGCTCGGCGACCTCCTGCTGGCGGGCCGACACCACCGGGCGGCCCGCCTTGATGATGCCCGCCTTCTCCCCGGCGATGCCGCCCAGGTCCTCACCCAGGAACTCCTTGTGGTCGTAGTCCACCGGGCAGATCACGGAGACGGCTGGGGAGGCGATGACGTTGGTGGCGTCGAAACGGCCGCCGAGGCCGACCTCGAGCACCAGGAGGTCCGCCGGGGTCTCGGCGAAGGCGACGAAGGCCGCCGCGGTGACGATCTCGAAGAAGGTGATCGGCTCGCCGGCGTTGGCCGTCTCCACCCGCGCCAGCACCTCGGCCAGATGCTCGTCGGTCATCAGGGTCCCGGCCAGCCGCACCCGCTCGACGAAGCGCACCAGGTGCGGCGAGGTCAGCACGTGGACCTTCAGGCCCGCCGCCTCGCCCATGGCGCGCAGGAAGGCCGAGGTCGAGCCCTTGCCGTTGGTGCCCGCCACGTGGATCACCGGCGGCAGCCGGTCCTGCGGCCGGCCGAGCCGGTCCAGCAGGCCGAGGATGCGGCCCAGCGACAGGTCGATCTTCTTGGGGTGCAGCCGGCGCAGGCGCTCGAGCGCCGCGTCGTGGGCGCGCAGGTAGTCGCTCATGCCAGGGCCTTGGGCG
>DASZQQ010000405.1:0-6297 GCA_035549595.1 Caulobacteraceae bacterium | reverse complement strand
ACCCGGTAGTCGGCGCTGAAGTCGATACCGGCGGTCTTCACCTGCGGGCCGTTGATGGTGTTCGTATCCAGCCGCACAACGTTGCCGATGCCGCAGCCGTTCAGGTTGAAGACGAACCTGGACAGAAGCGCGGCGTACTCCGGATGATTGGTGCAATTGGTCGACGCGCCGCCGGGGAACATGGCGTTGACGATCCCGGCAACAGGCTCGGTGATGAGCGGCTTCTTGAAGTTGAAGCTCCAGTAGTCGATCGTCGCGGTGAAGTGACCGACCTCGAGGATGCCGCCGACGTTGAACGTGAAGGCGGTTTCCGGCTTGAGGTTGGGGTTGCCGAAGATCCGCACCGCCCGGAACGTGCCGCCGATATTCTGCAGCGAGGTCACGCTGCCCGGGTCGGTCTGGGTGGGCGGAGGCGCGCGGAACGTCGTGCCGATCGACCCGCGCAGGGCGAACCAGGGCACCACCTGCCACTTGGCGCGCGCCTGCGGGTTGAAGGTGTTGCCGACGCCGCCGCCGTAGTCCTCGAAGCGGGCGGCGCCCTGGACGTTCAGCGTGTCGGTGATCGGCAGATTGACCTCACCGAAGACCGCCCAGACGCTGTTCGTGACGTTCAAGGGCTTGGCGCCTCCCAGGAACACGAACGGGCTCGTAGCGCCCGCCGGTGTGTTGAGGCAGCTGTTGTCGTGGAAGTCCGGCGAGTCGATGCACGGATAGTCGTTCAGGTTGCCGAACGAGCCGATCACGGACTCGTAGTAGTTCTTCCGATATTGTCCGCCGACGGCCCAGCCGATCTCTCCGCCCGGCAACGTGAAGCCGCCAAGCTTGCCGCTCAAGACACCGTCCGCGACGAAGATCTTGGTCGTCACGTTGTTCGACACGAACGGGAAGAACCAGTTGATCAGCGTCGTGTTGTTGTTGCTGACCGCGCTGTTGTAGCTGGGGTTTGCAGCGCCGGTGATGGCGTTGCCGGGGATCGCGTTGGCGAACGGGTTGTAATACATGCAAGGCCCAACGCCCGGCGTGCCGCCCGTCAGCGGGCAGTCCGGACCGCCGAGACCGTTCAGCGCCCGCTGGAAGCGCTCGACCAGGGTGTCGCGGCCGCCCTGCTCGCTGCGCTCGAGGCTGTAGGTCAGCGCGATGTCGTAGTTCACGCCCGGCATGATCTCGCCGTTGAAGCCGCCGGACACTCGGAAGGCCTCGTAACGACGATCCCCTCGCGACGAGTCGTAGCCGAACTCCGGGTTGCCGCCGATGCCGAACGGACGCGCGGCGACGAGCAACGCGCCGCCGTTGAGCGACGACGCCGGGACGGTCACCGCCTGGCCGAACGTGTATCCCAGATCGGCGCAGGTGGGGTGGACGGTCGCGCTGCAGTTGGTGAATGCGGCGATGTTCGGATTGGCCGCCTTGAACGCGATCAGACCCGGGTTGCTGGCCGGAATGTAGTACTGCCCGCCGACACCGCCGTCCTGCGCTGTCGGCGTCTGGAGGAACGCGTACGACGGGCTCGTGCGCCAGGTCGGCAGCTCCGTCTTGGAGTAGAAGGCGTCGAGATGGAACTTGTGGTTGTCGCTGATGCGATAGTCGATCGCGCCGAACAACTGCCAGTGATCCTCGTCTTCGACGAGGTTGTCGAACTGCGTGTACTGCCACTCGCAAAGGGGCGTGCTGCCCCCGACCGGCACATTGCCCAGGGCAGAGCAGGCCGGGTCGATGAAGCGCGGATTCACACCCGCCGGGCCGGTCAGGGCGATGAAGGTGCCGGGGTTGCTAGCGGCGGACCAGCCGCCCTGCGGGTTCGCGGCGAGCGGCAGGTGCGCCCAGTCGCGGTCGATCACCCGCAACTCCGACCGGTGCTGGTAGCCGGCCGAGAGCGTGACATCGAGGTTCTCGTTCTGCCACCCGGCCGTAGCGCCCAGCGTCCAGTCGCCATTCGATCCGGCGATGTGGGCGTAGGTGCCGTTCACGTCGATGCCGGTCTGGTTCTTCTTGGTGATGAAGTTCACCACCCCGCCGATGGCGTCCGAACCGTAGGTCGCCGCGGCGCCGTCCTTCAGCACCTCGACCCGCTGGATCGCCGTGACCGGCAGGGCGTTGGTGTCGACGCCTACGCCGCGCGGGTTGAGCGTCAGCCGCCGGCCGTTCAGCAGCACCAGGGTGCGCGCCGGGCCGAGGCCGCGAAGGTTGATAGAGCCCGAACCTTCCGAGCCCTGGGCGCGGGCGTCGAACTGGTTGGTGTCGCCGAGCACGCCGCTCGACGCGGGCAGGTTCTTGATCAGCTCGACGGTGGAGGGCGCGCCCTGCTTGGCGAGGTCGTCCGACGAGATCACGCTTACCGGAAGGGCCGTGTCCTTGGCCGTGCCCTGGATGTACGAGCCGGTGACGACGACCTCGGAGACTTCCGAGGGAGCGGAACTGGCGGCTTCGGCTGCGTCGGCCGCGTAGGCGGCTGTGGACCACGAAATCGCCCCGATGGCGACGGCGGCGACGGACGCACCGCACAGGTAGCTGCGCTTCAAGATGAACCTCCCATTTGGCCGCGCCCGCTTTCTTGGGCGAACATCGGCGTCCGGGATTCTGCCGTAGGCCCAAGCGTCGCTACAAGCCCAATTCGTCAAGTTCGCAACAGCCGCGCCACATTGTTGGCACGGAAGACACACTTCCGCGCCCCCAGGCCCGTTCCGTTGCGACGACGTCGTCAGGTCGCGTTGCGGTAGCCCTGCGCCCCGCACGAGCCCGGCGATGGCTTCGCGGCTATTGCAAACTCGCAATCATGCCGCTGCGGGCCGGCCGACACCGCCGGACCGGAGCGCCGGGAAGTCGTCGGCGGTGAGGGTTTCGCGGGTGAGCAGCAGGGCCGCGCCGGCGTCCAGCTCGGGCCTGCGCGCCTGCAGGATGCGCCTGGCCTCGGCCTCGCCCTCGGCCAGAAAGCCCTTCACGGCCAGGTCAATCTCGCGCTGCGTGGCCTCGGCGGCCGAGACGTGCCGGTCCTGCGGCAGCAGGAAGCTCTGCGGCGCCAGCGCGAACGCCCGCTGTCCGACGGCGTCGTCCATGCCGTAGCGGGTCGCCATGTCGATGGCCACCTCGCTGGCCCGCTGCAGGTCGTCCGCGGCGCCGGTCGAAACGTCGCCGGCGAACACCAGCGCCTCGGCCGCTCGGCCGCCCAGCAGCACGGCGATGCGCGCCATCAGTTCGCTGCGGGCCAACAGGAAGCGGTCCTCGGTCGGCCGCTGGATGGTGTAGCCGAGGGCGCCGACGCCGCGCGGGATGATCGACACCTTCTGCACCGGATCCACGCCGGGAAGGCTGGCCGCCACCAGGGCGTGGCCCATCTCGTGGTAGGCGACGCGGCGGCGCTCCGCCGGGCTCAGAACGCGGCTCTTCTTCTCCGCCCCGGCGACGATCCGCTCGATCGCCGACTGGAAGTCCGCCAGGCCCACGGCTTCCGCCCGCCGCCGCGTCGCGGTGATCGCCGCCTCGTTGACCAGGTTGGCGATGTCCGCGCCTGTGAAGCCGGTGGTCAGGGCGGCGATGGCGGCAAGGTCGAGGCCGCTCTCCAGCACCACCTTGCGCGCATGGACCTTCAGGATCTCCAGCCGCCCCGCCTGGTCCGGGCGGTCGACCAGCACCTGGCGGTCGAACCGGCCCGCCCTCAGAAGGGCCGGATCGAGGATTTCCGGGCGGTTGGTCGCGGCCAGAAGGATGACGCCCGAACTCGGATCGAACCCGTCCAGCTCGGCCAGGAGCTGGTTCAGGGTCTGCTCCTTCTCGTCCTGCCCGCCGATGATGGCCCCGGTGCGGCTGCGGCCGAGCGCGTCGAGCTCGTCGATGAAGATGATGCAGGGGGCGGCCGCCCGCGCCTGGTCGAACAGGTCGCGCACCCGCGCCGCGCCGACGCCGACGAACATCTCCACGAACTCCGAGCCGGAGATGGAGAAGAACGGCACGCCGGCCTCGCCGGCGACGGCCCGCGCGAGCAGGGTCTTGCCCGTGCCCGGCGGCCCGACCAGCAGGATGCCCTTGGGCACGCGCGCGCCCAGGCGGCCGAAGCTCTTCGGGTCCTTCAGGAAGGCGACCACCTCCTGCAGTTCGAACTTGGCCTCCGGCGCTCCGGCCACGTCGGCGAAGGTCACCTTGGTGTCGGCCTCGACGTAGACCTTGGCCCTCGACTTGCCGACGCTCATCAGGCCGCCGACGCCCTGGCGCTCGATCATGCCGCGCAGGAAGAAGGCCCAGACCAGGTAGAAGACCACCAGCGTGCCGGCCGAGGAGAGCAGGCTCTGCCACCAGTCCGGGCCGGCCTCGCCGGTGACCTCGACGCCTTTGGCCGCCAGCTTCTCGGCCAGGGACGGATCCACGCGCGCGGTCACGAACCGCTTGGGGGCCTGGCCCGGCGCCGCCTTGAGTTCGCCCTCGATCGTGCCGGCGCCGACCGTGACCTTGGCCACGCGGCCGGCGTCGACCCAGGCGGCGAAGCGGCTGTAGGGCGCCGTCTCCACGTTCGAGACCTTGGGCCAGAAAACCTGTAGCGCCAGCGCCGCCGCGATCGCGGCGACCACGTACCAGAGCGTCAGGCCCTGGCGCCGGCGCTCCGGGTCACGCGGCTTCGCCTTGGCCATCCCCGCGCCGCCGTCATATCGCCATGTAGTCTTCGAGGGCGAAGCCGAACTGGGCCAGGCCGTCGTCGAGGTAGTCGCTGACCAGCGGGATGCCGGCCACGTACCGCGGCGCGCGTTCGCGGCCGATGTCCCGCGCGGCGGCCCGCGCGTCGTCCCACTCGGCGGCGGTGAAGTCGCCCCGACCGATCCAGATCAGCGCGATCAGGTCGAGCAGGGCGTCGTCGTTGAGCGCGCTCACGGCGCCGGCCAGCTCTTCCTCGACGGCGTCGTCGGGCCGGTCTTCGAGCACGTCCACCGAGCCGTCGTCGACCGCGTCCGAGCCGCTGTCGGGGTCGGACTCCGGCGTCTTCTCGTCGAATTCTCGCGCCTTCATCAGGATGAAGAAGGCCTCGTCCGGCGTGATCGCCAGGTCGGGCCGCTGCATGTCCTGGTCTTCGATTTCAATCATCGCGGAGCCTCCGGCTGCTGGCGAAAGACACCATGCCGGACGCCGCCGCGCGTTGACCCACGTCAACCGGATCCGCGCCGAACGAACCGGCTGCGCCCTTTGTAACGGACCGGGCCTGTGCTTCCCTCCCGGCCGATGACCGCCCCGCCCGAAAGCCCGCTGCTTACCGACCTCTATCAACTCAACATGATGGAGGCCTACCTGGCGCGCGGCCAGACGAAGACCGCCGTGTTCGAGTTCTTCGTCCGCAGCCTGCCGCAGCGGCGCGGCTTCCTCCTGGCCGCTGGGCTGGAGCAGGCGCTCGACTTCCTCGAGAACCTCCGCTTCTCGCCCGACGACATCGTCTGGCTGCGCGACACCGGCCGCTTCGACGCCGACTTCCTGGCGGCCCTGGAGGCGTTCCGCTTCACCGGCGACGTCGACGCCATGGCCGAGGGCACGGCCTTCTTCGCCCACGAGCCGATCCTGCGCGTCACCGCGCCCCTGCCCCAGGCCCAGCTCGTCGAGAGCCGGCTGATCAACCTGCTGCATTTCGAGACGCTGGTGGCCTCCAAGGCCGCGCGGGTCGTCCTGGCCGCGCCGGGCAAGACCCTGGTCGACTTCGGCTTCCGGCGGGCGCACGGCGCCGAGGCCGGCGTCCTGGCCGCGCGCGCGAGCTACCTCGCCGGGTTCGACGCCACCGCGACCATGGAGGCCGGCCGGCGGTTCGGCATCCCCCTGAGCGGCACCATGGCCCATTCCTTCGTCCAGTCCTTCGACGACGAGGCGTCGGCGCTGGAGACCTTCGCGCGCGCCCGCCCCGGCGACGCGGTGCTGCTGATCGACACCTACGACACGGTCGCCGCGGCGCGGAAGGTCGCCGCCCTGGCCCCGCGCCTGCAGGCGGACGGCATCGCCGTACGGGGCGTGCGCATCGACTCCGGCGATCTCGCCGTCCTTTCGCGCCAGGTGCGCCAGGTGTTCGACGCCGCCGGCCTGACGGGCCTCTCCATCTTCGCCAGCGGCGGGCTCGACGAGGACGACCTCGCCGCCCTGGTCGCCGCCGGCGCGCCGATCGACGGCTACGGCGTCGGCACCGCGCTCACCACCTCGTCGGACGTCCCCGCGCTCGACTGCGCCTACAAGCTCGAGGAATACGCCGGCCTCGCCCGGCGCAAGCGCTCCACGGGCAAGGCGACCTGGCCGGGCCGCAAGCAGGTCTGGCGCAGCTTCGATCCGGACGGACGGATG
>DASZQQ010000404.1:0-11259 GCA_035549595.1 Caulobacteraceae bacterium | reverse complement strand
AGGTGGCTCTGCAGGAAGGTCATGGCCGCGACGCCGGCCGTCGCCCCCAGCAGCCCCGCGATCTCCAGCCAGGAACGGCGGAACTCCGGATACTGGCCGCCGCGCGAGAGCAGCACCACGGCCGGCAGCACCACGCTCATGCCGAGCCCGCCGGCCAGGGTCCAGTCGCGCCAGGTTGCGCCGAAGTCGCGTGCGAACAGCACGGCGTTGACCACGGCCGAGGCCAGGCCGCCGAGCACGGCGGCGGGGACCACCGCCATGACCAGCAGCCGCATCAGGCGCAGCACCGACAGGCGCCGCGCGCGAAGGCCGCACAGCTTCAGCGCCAGGCCCGCCGCCAGGGCCGATTCGACCAGGTTCAGCGCGGCGTAGACGAAGGGCTGCAGCGGCGGATCGCCGACGACGAACATGATCCCCAGCTGGGCGGCCAGGCAGGCCGCGACGGTCGCCAGGCGCCAGCGGCCGCGCAGCACGATGATGGCGCCGGCCAGGAAGCCGTTGGCGGTCCAGAGGGCGGCGCTCGTCCCCGAAGGCCGCGCCAAGAGGACGCTGATCGTCACCGAGGCGCAGAAGCCGGCCCACAGAGCGATCGCGCCGCCCAGCCGCCGAAGCGTTCTCGCCTTCCAGTGCATCGATGCGGGTCCCGTCTCCCCGCGTCTGGAACCGCACGGGGAGCGGCATCTTAGGGCCAAGCCTTGCCGCCAGGACGCCTCAGGCGACGCGGCGGGCCTGAGACAGAGCGTCGCGGCGCTCCGGGGACGGAAGGTTCCGCACGAGGGCGGCGTGCAGGGCCTCGGGCCGCACCGGCTTGGCGACGTGGTCGACCATGCCCGCCTGGCGGCAGCGCTCGACATGCTCGGGCAGGACGTCGGCGGTCATGGCGACGATCGGCGTCTGCGCCTCCGGACCGGCGGAGGCCTTGATCGCGCGCGCCGCGGTCAGGCCGTCCATCACCGGCATGTGCACGTCCATCAGGATCAGGTCGTAGTCGCCGGTCCGGGCCGCCTGGACCGCCGCGGCGCCGTCGACGGCGAGGTCGACGTCGCAGCCCAGCAGGGCCAGCAGGGCCGCGCCGAGCTCGCGGTTCATCGGGTGGTCGTCGACCAGCAGCACGCGCGCGCCGCCGACGGATTGCGTGCTTTCCTCGGTCTCGGCGGCGGCCTCGGCCTCGCAACGGCTGAGCGGCGTCTCGAACCAGAAGCTGGAGCCGCGGCCGGGGGCGCTGCGCACGCCGATGGCCCCGTCCATGAGCTCCACCAGCCCCTTGCAGATGGCCAGGCCCAGCCCGGTGCCGCCGTAGGTGCGGGCGACCGAGGAATCCACCTGTGAGAAGCGCTCGAACAGCTTGTCCCGGCGGTCCAGCGGAATGCCGACGCCGGTGTCGGTGATGGTGAAGCGCACCTGGTCGAACTGGTCCTCGTCGGTGACCTCGACCGCGAGTTCGACCCAGCCCTCCTTGGTGAACTTCACGCCGTTGTTCAGCAGGTTGAGGATCACCTGGCGCAGGCGCATCTCGTCGGCGAGGTAGAGCCTGCCGTCGTCCTCGGGCGCACGCAGGCGCAGTTCGAGGCCTTTGGCGGCGGCCGCCTGGCCGGCGATCGCCGCCGCGTCCTCGACGAGGCGGCCAAGGCTCATCGGCGACAGGTGCAGCTGCACTTCGCCGGCCTCGACCTTTGAGAAGTCGAGGATGTCGTTGACGACCGTCAGCAGGCTTTCGCCCGCGGAATCGATCAGGCCGAGCTGGCGGCGGGCGGGAGCGGGCAGATCCTTGCGCTCGAGCAGCAGGCGGGTGAAGCCGAGGATGCTGTTCATCGGCGTGCGGATCTCGTGGCTCATGGTGGCCAGGAATTCCGTCTTGGCCGAACTCGCCGCCAGGGCGCTGGCGCGCGCGGCGCGGGCCGAGCGCATCCGCCGCAGCATCAGCCGCCGCAGCCGCATCTGACCGGCCACGGCCGTGGCCATGAGCAGGGCCGCGTAGAACGAAACCATGCAGTAGATCTGCATCATGTGCATGCGCCGCACGGCGTCCACCGATGTGCGGAAGAACGCCGGCGGGCCGACGGTCAGGTAGAGGCCGAGGGCCAGAGTCGTCGTCACCAGCCCGCCGATCACGGCCCCGCGGGGCCCGAGCCGGAACGCCACCGCAGTGAGGCTGGCGTAGATCACGAACGGCAGCGGGATCTCGGACTGTCCGAACGCCGCGAACGCCGCCAGGACGACGGCGACGTAGTGCAGAGCGGTCTCGACGTGCGAGCGGCGGAAGTCGGGATCGTCGCGGGTGCGCAGCAGGATCAGCAGCGAGGGCAGGACGATGGCCAGGCCGATGGCGTCGGCGAGCGCCCAGCTGCGCCAGACGTCGTACCAGGGCCGGCCGAGGACCAGGGCCGAGTAGGTGGCCGCGATCGCCGCCGCGCCGCCGGCGGCAGGCACGATGACGAGGCCGAACAGGCGCGTGATGCGGTTGAAGTCCGCCAGCCGAAGCGAGGCGCCCAGCACCCCGCGCGCGGCCCAGGCCGTGAACAGGCACTCCGCCATGTTGATCGCGGTGTAGGCGCCGGCCTGGGCGAGCGGATCGCCGAGCCCGGCGTAGACGCCGAAGCTGCCGAGGCCGCAAAGGGCCAGGGCCGCGACGCCCAGTCTCTGCGGCAGCAGCAGCAGGCCGCAGATCAGGAAGGCGTTCGCCGTCCACAGGGCGGCCACGCCCTGGGCGCCGCGCGTCAGCTCGCAGCTGACGACGACGCTGATCACGTAGGCGACCACGCAGGCCGCCGTGGCGCCGACCCGCCGCATCTTCGACGAAACCTTCATGTCCGCGGCTGCGGCCCCCCGCTCCCACACTGGTGGTCAAGCTTTGGCAGAGGCGTACGACTGATTGGTTAAGGCTGCGACGGCTGGTCGCGCCCGCGTCCGGCGCAATCGGGGATGGAGGCGGCGCAGGAGGGCCGGATTCGTGGTCCGGACGAGCGAGAGGGCGGCAACCCAGGTTTCCCCGAGCACCGCCCTCTCACCCAAGTCCTTGCGGACTTGCGTCTAGCGGATCCAGATCGCGGCGGTAGGACCAGGGGTCGCCCCCCGGACGCTCGCCGCGTTCCTGCTTCCAGGCCCAGTCCCAGGTTGCCCCGGGAGGCTGCGGGCTTTGGAGGCTTCCGGCTGCCTTCTCTCCGGGTTTCCCTGGAGGTCCGAGCCGCCGGCTCCGTCGACAAGTGAAGATTGCTCCGAGCCCGGCCGGTCCACAAGCGCCCGGAATCGGGGGGCTGTGCATGGTAAACGCCCCGGCGGTGGAGCATCTGTGGATAACCGCGCTATCCTTGGATTCTTCCCAGAGAAAACAACGCCGAACGTCTTCCCCAGCTATCGTGTCAGCGGGCCTGGGCGAGGCTCTCGCGGCGCTCTTCCAGGGTCAGCCATTCCTCCTCGGCCGAGGCCAGGTCGCGGCGCGCCTTTTCGAGGCTTTCGGTGAGGCGCGCGAACGCCTTCGGATCGCGCCCGTAGAGGCCGGGATCGGCGAGATCGGCCTCCAGCCGCCCGATCGTCCGGGTCAGCTGCGGCATCAGCCCGTCGAGTTCCGCAAGCCGGCGCTGGTCCTTGAACGACAGCTTCGAGGGGGCGGCCGGCGCGCGCGCCGGGGGCGGTTCCCGCTTAGCTGCGGCAGCGGGCGCCGCGGCCGGCGGCTCCAGGAAGTCCGGCGCCTGGACGAGGAAGTCCGACCATCCGCCGGAGGTCTCGACGATGTTCCCGCGCCCGTCGAGGGCGATGGTCGAGGTCGCCAGCCGGTCGATGAAGTCGCGGTCGTGACTCACCAGAATGAGGGTGCCGTCATAGTCGGCCAGAAGCTCCTCGAGCAGGTCGAGGGTCTCCATGTCGAGATCGTTGGTCGGCTCGTCGAGGACCAGGACGTTCGACGGCAGGGCCAGGGCGCGGGCCAGCAGCAGCCGGTTGCGCTCGCCGCCGGAGAGGCTGGAGACCGGCTGGCGCAGCTGGTCGTCGCGGAACAGGAAGTCGCGGGCGTAGGCCGCCACGTGCCGCGGCCGCCCCTGCGCCATCACCTGGTCGCCGCCCATCGGGGCCAGCGCCTCGGTCAGGGTCTGGTCGGACTTGAGGTCCGCGCGCGCCTGGTCGACGTAGGCGATCTTGAGGTTGGCGCCGAGGGTGACGCGGCCAGCGTCGGGCGTCTCTTCGCCGAGCAGCAGCTTGACCAGGGTGGTCTTGCCGGCGCCGTTCGGGCCGACGATGGCGACCCGCTCGCCGGCCATGATCCGGGTAGAGAACCCCTTCAGCAGGGTGCGCCCGCCATAGGCCTTGGTCAGGCCCTCGGCCTCGATCACGCGGCGGCCGGAGGGTTCGGCGGCCTTGACCGACATTGCCAGCTCGCCGCGCGCCAGGCGCATCCGCTCGGCCTTCTCCTGGCGCAGGGCGATCAGCCGCCGGCGGCGGCCCTCGTTGCGCGCCCGCCGGGCGGTGACGCCGCGGGCCATCCAGTGCGCCTCGCGCTCGATCGCCTTGTCGAGCCGGCGCGCCTCCTCGGCCTCCGCCGTGGCGATCTTCTCGGCCCAGGCCTCGAAGGCGGAGAAGCCCTGGTCGAGGCGCCGCACCTTGCGGTCCTCGAGCCAGAAGCACTGCCGCGTCGCCCGCTCCAGGAACGCGCGGTCGTGGCTGACGATCAGCACCGCCGCCCGCGTCTGGGCGATGCGGGCCTCGAGCGTGGCGATGGCCAGGATGTCGAGATGGTTGGTCGGCTCGTCGAGCAGCAGCACGTCGGGCCCCTCGGCGAAGGCCCTGGCCAGGGCCGCGCGGCGCTTCTCGCCGCCGGAGAGCCCCTCCGTCCCCCCGGCCGGATCCAGGCCGAAGGCCTGCAGCGCCGCCTCGGCCTCGTGCCGGGCCGCGCCGCCCGCCGAGGCGTAGGCGCCGAGGTCCTCGCCGGCGATCTCGGGCTCCTGGTCCAGCAGCACGACCTTCAGGGCCGGCGTCATGAACCGGTCGCCGCCGTCCGGCTCGATGCGGCCGGCCAGGATGCGCAGCAGGGTCGACTTGCCCGCGCCGTTGCGCCCGACCAGGCAGGCGCGGGCCCTGGGCTCCAGGGCCAGGTCGACGCCGTCGAACATCTGCCTGGGGCCGTCGGCCAGTCGCACGTCTCTGAGGGCCAGGACCGGGGCCGCCATGGAAAATGATACGCCTCGCGCTAGGGAATTGGGCGCGCAGGGTTTAGGACGGCGCGATCATGACGGCGAGACCCTTTTGGGAGTTCAAGCGGCTCGAGGAGATGACCGTCCGCGAGTGGGAGAGCCTGTGCGACGGCTGCGGGCTTTGCTGCCTCGTGCGCTTCGAGGACGAGGAGACGGGCGAGATCACCCCCACCCGCGTCGCCTGCCGCCTGTTCGACGACGCCCTGTGCCGCTGCTCGAACTACGCCGATCGCAAGCGCCACGTGCCCGACTGCATCAAGCTGACGCCGTACAACATCGAGGCGCTGGAGTGGATGCCAAGGAGCTGCGCCTACCGCCGGCTCTACGAGGGCAAGCCCCTGCCCCGCTGGCATCCGCTGCTGACCGGCGATCCGGAGAGCGTGCACGCCGCCGGCGTCTCGGTGCGCGGCCAGACGATCAGCGAGGCCAGCCTCGACGACCCCGACGACGCCCTGGACTTCGCCGCTTTCGACCTGCTGCGCGACAAGAGCGACGACTGAGTCATGGGCGCGTCCCCGCACTGTGTCATTTTCGCAACACTCCCCTCTTGCGCCGCCGCGCGTTTGGCTTAACTGAAGGGCCGGTTTTCCATGCTTTTCTTCGAGGGCGGCTGATTGGCGCAGGATCCATACGTGGAGCTGGGCGTCTCGCGCACGGCGAGCGCGGACGAGATCCGCAAGGCCTTCCGCAAGCTGGCCAAGCAGCACCACCCTGACCAGAACCCGGGCAACAAGGCCTCGGAGGAGAAGTTCAAGCGCGTCAGCGCCGCCTTCGACATCCTGGGCGATCCGGACAAGCGCAAGAAGTTCGACGCCGGCGAGATCGACGCCGACGGACGCGAGACCATGCGCGGCTTCGGCGGCGCCGGCGGCCCGTTCCGGGGCGGCGGCGGCTTCCAGGGCTTCCAGGGCGGCGGTTTCGAGGGCGGAAGCTTCCGCGGCGGCGCGGGCGGCTTCGAGGGCGCCGACTTCAGCGACATCCTGAGCGAAATGTTCGGCGGACGCGCCGGGGGCGGGCGCGCCGGCTTCCAGAGCCGCGGCTCCGACGTGCGGGCGCGGCTGGAGATCGACCTCGAGGAGGCCATCGCCGGAGCCAAGAAGCGTATCGCCTTCTCGGACGGCCGCACCCTGGACGTGACCATCCCCAAGGGGGCGCACGACGGCCAGGTGCTGCGCCTGAAGGGCCAGGGCTCGCCCGGCCGGGCCGGCCCCGGCGACGCCCTGATCGAGCTGGCGCTGAGGCCGCACCCGCTCTACCGCCGCGAGGGCGAGGCGCTGGTCATGGACCTGCCGGTCTCGGCGCCCGACGCCATCCTCGGCGGCAAGGTCACGGCCCCGACCCCGGACGGTCCGGTGACCCTGAGCATCCCCAAGGGCTCGAACTCCGGCCAGACGCTGCGCCTGAAGGGCAAGGGGATGTCGGACGCGCACGGCCGGCGCGGCGACCTGCTGGCGAGGCTCGTCGTGACCTTGCCCGACACCGTCGATCCCGAGCTCGAGGCGTTCGCCGAGACCTGGCGCGCCGAGCGGCCCTACACCCCGAAGCGCCGCTCGTGACGGCGGACCGGGCCCTTGGCGGACGGCGTTCAGCCGCTATTCAGGCGCCCCTTCCTATGAGGCTCGGCATGACGCGCTTCGCCGCCCTCCTAGCCGGCCTGGTCCTGGCCGCCGCGCCCGCCGCGCAGGCCCAGGTCTGGCGCACCGCCGGCGGACCAGATTCCCTGGGCGCCGACTACAGCCCCGAGCGCGGCGCGCCGAAGCCCGCGGGCGGCCAGCGGCTGCTGCCGCTGAACGTGATCATCGAGCGCATCCAGAAGCGCACGCCCGGAACGCAGCTCGACACCGGCACGGAGTACATGGGTGACCGTCCCGTCTATCGCGTGCGGTGGATCACCAAGGACGGCCGGCGCATCGACTACCTGATCGACGCCGTCACCGGCGCCATCCTGAGCGGAGGCTGAGATGCGCATCCTGCTGGTCGAGGACGACCCGGACCTGACGCGGCAGCTGAAGGCGGCGCTGGCGGACGCGGACTATGCGGTCGACCACGCCCCCGACGGCGAGGAGGCGCTCTATCTCGGCGAGAACGAGCCCTACGACGCCGTGGTCCTGGACCTCGGCCTGCCGAAGATGGACGGGGTGACGGTGCTGGAGCGCTGGCGGCGAGCCAACATCACGACGCCGGTCCTGATCCTGACCGCGCGCGGGGCCTGGAGCGAGAAGGTGGCCGGGTTCGACGCCGGCGCCGACGACTACCTGACGAAGCCCTTCCACACCGAGGAGCTGCTGGCCCGCCTGCGCGCCCTCCTGCGCCGCTCGGCCGGCCACGCCGCGCCCAGCCTCACCTGCGGCGCCCTGCGGCTCGACCCGCGCGCGGCGCGCGCCTCGGTCAATGGCGAGCCGCTGCGGCTGACGTCCCTGGAATACCGGCTGCTGCACTACATGATGATGCACCAGGGCCGGGTGATCAGCCGCACCGAGCTGGTCGAGCACCTGTACGACCAGGATTTCGACCGCGACTCCAACACCATCGAGGTGTTCGTCGGGCGCGTGCGCAAGAAGATCGGCCCCGACCGCATCGAGACGGTGCGTGGCCTCGGCTACCGCCTCGTGGCGCTGGAGGGTGAGGCCACAGGGGCGTGAGCCAAGCTCCGCCGCGCCACCCGTCGCTCGTCCGGCGGCTGATCCTCCTGGCCTCCGCCTGGAGCCTGGCGGTGCTGGTGGTCGCGGGCCTGGCGCTGACGGTGTTCTTCGCCCAGGCCTCGACGCGGCGCTTCGACCAGGGCCTGTCCGAGACGCTGTACAATCTGCTGGCCGGCACCTCGGTGGACGACGCCGGCCACGTCGCGGCCCCGCCGCTCACCGACCAGCGCGCTCTTCGGGCCTATTCGGGCAAGTACTGGGAGATCGCCGAGCCGACCGCGCTCGGAGGCCTTCGCGCCATCGCCCCGTCGCGCTCGCTGTGGGACTCCGAACTGCCGCCGCCGTCCGAGGGCTCGGCGGCCTTCGCCCGCCAGCCCGGCAAGGCGGTCTTCTACGATGCGCCGGGCCCGCGCCGCGGCGAGCGCGTGCGCATCGCGGGCATGCAGGCGCGGCTGCAGGGGGTGGCGACGCCGCTGATCTTCCTGGCCGCCGAGGACCGCTCGACCATCGACAACGAGGTGCGCACCGCGGCCACCTCGATCGTCGCAGCGCTGCTGCTGCTCGGCGCCGGCCTGATCGCGGCCGTGTTCATCCAGGTCCGGGTCGGCCTGCAGCCGCTGTTCGCCCTGCGGCGTGAGGTCGCGGCCGTGCGCACCGGCAAGGCCGAGCGGGTGGTCGGCGACTACCCCGAGGAGCTGGAGCCCCTGGCCGTCGAACTGAACGCCCTGGTGGCGCACAACCAGGACGTCGTCGAGCGCCAGCGCACCCACGTCGGCAACCTGGCCCACGCCCTGAAGACGCCGCTGTCTGTGATGCTCGCCGAGGCGGTGCAGACCCCCGGCAAGCTCGCCGACGTGGTCACGCGCCAGTCCGAGACCATGCGCCAGCAGGTCGACCACCACCTGCGCCGCGCCAGGGCCGCCGCGCGCTCGCAAGGGGCGGGCGATCGCACCCCCGTCGCCCCGGTGCTGGAGGAGCTGAGCCGAACGCTGGAAAGGATTTTCCGCGACGAGGGGGCCGAGGTCGACTGGCGTGCGCCCGACGACCTCTACTTCCAGGGCGAACGCCAGGACCTGCTCGAGATCGCCGGCAACGTGATGGAGAACGCCTGCAAGTGGCGCCGCAAGCGGGTGCGGGCGACCGCCGCGCCGCTGTCGGACGGACAGCTGGTGCTGATGGTCGAGGACGACGGTCCCGGCCTGCCGGAGGGGCGGCGCGCGGAGGTGCTCGAGCGAGGCGCCCGGCTCGACGAGAGCGCCCCCGGCTCGGGGCTGGGCCTCAACATCGTCGACGAACTGGTGCGCGCCTACGGCGGCGCCATGACCCTGTCGGACTCGCCGCTCGGCGGCCTGATGGTGACTTTGACGCTGCCGCGCGCCGAGAGCTGACCGGCCGGCTTCGGGAAAAGTTAATCCCCTCTTCAGCATCCTCTTCCGTGGGCGCGAGCGCGTCCGCGAAATGGATTCGATGGGCGAACTAGCCGAAGCCAAGCTCAAGATCGTCCGCAGCCTGGTGGACCAGGCGCCCGACAAGGCGGTCTCGATGCTGCTCACCGCCCTGTCCGGCGACATGGCGGCGGACTCCGCGCTGGCCCGGGTCCGGGCCGTCGTGGCGGCCGAGGCGGCCGACCGGCGCGTGCGCAACCTGGTGCTGGCCCCCGTCGCGCCCCTGTGCGGCGAGCCGCCCGCCATGGCCCAGATCTCGTTCCCCTCGCGCGTGCTCTCCCAGATGTGGAAGGGGCTGAAGACGACCTTCCCCGCCGAGGTCGAGGCCGCCCGCGCCCTGGCGATCGACTACAGCGCCGACGAGAGCGACCCGACCGCCCTCGACGTCCTGTGCGCGCGCGCCGCCGAGGGCCTGCGCCAGCGCAACCAGGGCAACTTCCTCGTCGCCGCCGAGGCCGCCGACCTGCAGTCCGGCGCCGAGACCCTGGCCGCCTGCCTCGATCTCGCGCCGGTGACGCGCCGCGCGCTTCCCCGCCTCACCACCTGGCTCGGGCGCATGACCGAGGAGAAGTCCGCGGCCCTGCGCCTGGCCCTGCGCGACGCGGTCGCCGTCGCCGACGACGCGGGCCCGCGTTTCTTCGCCATGCTGGCCGCGCAGCTGGCCGAGCCCTGGCAGGTGCTGCGCGTGATCTCGGGGGCCATGAGCAAGCCCTCTGACACCTATCTGGCTTCGAGCGAGCTGGGCGGATTCGGCGAGTCCATCCTGGCGGACATCGAGGCCCAGTTGGACGTCGTCGCCCGCTTCAAACGCGACGCCGGCCCGGAGGCCGCGCACGCGGCGGTCGCGGCCATCCAGCGCGCCACCCTGGAGATGGCCGAGCTCGAACAGTGCCTGGCGATCGGCCCGGAGGGCGTCTGGGGCCGGCGGCTGGTGCAGCACCGCCGCAAGCTGGCGACCTCCGTCGAAGCCCACCTGCGCGCGGTCGACGACGCCCTGGGCAAGGCCCTGCCGCTGCAGACCATCCGCCTGGGCCCGCGCACCCTGAAGGGCGTGCCGCGGCTGACCGCCGACCCGGACCCCAAGGCCATCGCCCAGGCTACCTGCCTCCTGACCTTCATGCAGGAATGCCGCGGCTGCGGCAGCGCCGGCGGCTACGCCTCGGCCTGGACCAAGGCGATGGAGATCCTGGAAGCGCGCCTGGACAACTACGTCGAGGACATCCTCGACCAGCTGCGCCACGGCGAGGCCAAGGAGCCGGCCCGCGCCAGGGCCTTCCTCGAGGTCGCCGCCGACCTCAACGGCGTCGCCCGCGACGCCAAGGCCGCCCAGCTCGTCCGCCGCCGCGCCGCCGCGGCCTGAGCCGCTCTTCTACCCCCCGGCCAAACGTGGCAGTCTGACGCCCGACTAGATCAAAAAGGTTGGCGCACTTTCGAACGCGAAACCGGTGTCCACTTTCGCTGAAAGTGCGCTTGGGGGAGAGCGCCATGAAGCTCACGCTGTTCGCCGGTCTGGCCGCCGCCGCGTTCTGGCCCGCCGCCGCCCTGGCGGCCGACCCGCCGACGAAGCCGGACGCGATGGCCGCCATGCCCGGCATGTCGCACATGGGGACAGCCGTGTCCGGTATGGGTCCGATGGCCATGGCCCCGATGCCCGCGGCCTACGCCGGCGAGGCCGACAAGCCCGGCGCGCCTGTGTTCGCCGGCCTCGGCGCGCACCACCACCCGATCTCGACGAGGAACGCCGAGACGCAGAAGTTCTTCGACCAGGGCGTCAACCTGCTGTTCGGCTTCAACCACGCCGAGGCGATCCGCTCGTTCCGCGAGGCGGCCCGGCTCGATCCGGACTGCGCCATGTGCTGGTGGGGCGTCGCCTTCGCGCTCGGGCCCAACATCAACATGCCGATGCCGCCCGACGCCGCGGCCCCCGCCTGGCAGGCGCTGCAGAGGGCCCAGGCCCTGGCCCCCAAGGCCTCGCCGGCCGAGCGCGAC
>DASZQQ010000403.1:0-1934 GCA_035549595.1 Caulobacteraceae bacterium | reverse complement strand
CGCCCGCTGCGCCGAGTACGGCGCCATGCACGTCCACCACGGCCAGCTGCCCCATGCCGACCTCCCGCGGTTCTGAGCGCAGCGCGGTCCGGGGCGGAAAGGCCAAGGACGCCGACCGCGCCGAGGCGCTGGCGGAGGCCGTGCGCGCCGCGGCGGCGGACAGGCGACCGCTGCGCATCGTCGGCGGCGATACGCGGTTCTTCTACGGCCGGGCGGTCGAGGGCGAGCCCCTGAACCTGTCGGACCATCGCGGCGTCATCGACTACGAGCCCAGCGAACTCGTCATCACCGCCCGCGCCGGCACGCCGCTCGCCGAGGTCGAGGCGCTGCTGGACAAGAACGGCCAGATGCTGGCGTTCGAGCCGCCGTCGTTCGGCCCGGCCGCGACCCTGGGCGGCGCCGTCGCCTCGGGCCTCTCCGGCCCCCGCCGCCCGTTTGCCGGCGCCGTGCGCGACAGCCTGCTGGGGGCGACGATCCTCGACGGCTGCGGCCGGCGGCTGCGCTTCGGCGGCACGGTGTTCAAGAACGTCGCCGGCTTCGACGCCTTCCGCCTGCAGGCCGGGGCGCTGGGGACGCTGGGGGTGATCCTGGACGTCTCTCTGCGGGTGGCGCCGAAGCCGAGGGCCGAGGCGTCGCTGGCGTTCGAGACGGACTGGCCCGCCGCCCAGGCGCGCGTCGCCGCCCTGATGCGCCGCCCCCTGCCCCTTTCCGCGGCCGCCCACGAGGGCGGGCGACTCTACCTGCGCCTCTCGGGCCCCGAGGCGGCGGTCGCCGCGGCCCGGGCCGAACTCGGCGGCGAGGACGCGCCTGCGGGCTTCTGGAGCTCGGTCCGGCACATGACCCATCCGGCCCTGACGGCCGACCGCCTCTGGCGCCTTTCCGTGCCGCAGGGCGCGCACATCGATCTGCCCGGCCGGTGGCTGATCGACTGGGGCGGCGCCCAGCGCTGGCTCGCGGCCCAGGCCTCCGACGCGCAGGTGCGCGCGGCGGCCGAGGCCGCCCGTGGCCACGCCACCCTGTTCCACGCCGAAGGCCCGGCCGAGCAGCCGTTCGCGCCCCTGCCCGAGCCGATGATGGCCCTGCACCGCCGGCTGAAGGCGGCCTTCGACCCCGAGGGCGTCCTCAACCCCGGCCGCATGTACGCGGGGCTCTGAGCGCATGCGCACCGAGATCAAAGGCCCCATCGCCGAGACCGTCCAGGGCGCCATCGCCGACGAGGTGCTGCGCGCCTGCGTCCACTGCGGCATGTGCAACGCCACCTGCCCGACCTACCAGCTGACCGGCGACGAGCTCGACGGCCCGCGTGGGCGCATCTACCTGATCAAGCAGATCCTGGAGGGCGAGCCGGCCGGGAGGGTCACCCAGGAACACCTCGACCGCTGCCTCTCGTGCCGGGCGTGCGAGACCACCTGCCCCTCGGGCGTCGAGTACCACCGCCTGCTCGACGTCGGCCGCCAGGAGGTCGCCAAGGCCGTGCCCCGTCCGTGGCGCGAGCGCCTGGTGCGCGCCGCGATCCGGGCCGTGGTCCCCTACCCGGCCCGCCTCGCCCCGCTGATGGCGCTGGGCCGCATGGTCCGCGAACTGCTGCCGGATGCGCTCGCCGGCAAGCTGCCACCGAAGCCCTCGGCCTCCGCCACGGCCGCGCCGAAGTCCGCGGCGGGCGGCCCGAGCCGTCACGTGGTGCAGCTGGCGGGCTGCGTGCAGTCGGTCGCCGCGCCGCACTTCAACGCCGCCACGGCGCGGGTGCTGGGCCGACTGGGCGTCGGCGTGGCCGAGAACCCGGCCGCCGGCTGCTGCGGGGCGGTGAGCTTCCACCTCGACGCGGTGGGCGAGGCCAGGGCCTTCGCCCGGCGCAACATCGACGCCTGGATCGCCGACCTCGACGCCGGCGCCGAGGGGATCCTCGTCAACGCCTCCGGCTGCGCGGCCTTCGT
>DASZQQ010000402.1:0-7090 GCA_035549595.1 Caulobacteraceae bacterium | reverse complement strand
CAGGACCGAGACGCGGCGGTAGGTCGCCTCGGCATCGCGAAGGGACGCGGCGGCGGCCTCGGCCTGGGCGTCGAACACGGCGAGCTCGACCGGGCGCTGGCCCTTGCGCGCGTCAACGGCCTGGGCCTCGGCGGCGGCGAGCTCCTGGGCGGCCTGATCGCGGGCGGCGCTCAGCTGGCGCGGGTCGACCTGGAACAGGGTCTGGCCGCCGGCGACGACGTCGCCGCGCTGGACGGCAAGGCCGGTCAGCGAGCCGGCGACCGGCGAGGCGAGGTAGAGCGGCTCGCCCTCGACGTAGCCGCTGAGGGTCTTGGCGCGGGTGAACTTCGGCGCCAGCAGCAGGAAGCCGCCCAGCACCAGGGCCGACAGGGCCAGGACGGCGACGATCAGGCGCTGCGGCTTCACGGCCGGGTCTCCTTCACGAGCATGCCCTCCAGCAGCGCCTCGACGTGCTGGTGGGCGAGGGCGGGGACGTCGAAGGGCTCGGCGCCGACCGGGACGAAGGTCGCCTCCCAGATCACGCCCAGCAGGATCGGGCCGATGAAGCCGATGGCGTAGGCGCGCGGATCGCCCGGCCTGACTTCCCCGCGGACCTGGGCGCGGGCGATGGCGGCGGAGAACACCCGAAGAGCGCGGGCGACGAGGTCGTCGTGCCAGATCTTGGCCAGCTCCGGGAAGTTGCGCGATTCGCCGATGATCATCTTGGCCACCCCGCCGATCGGCAGGGTCGAGGCCATTGTCGCCACGTTGACCAGGAAGGCGCGCACGAGGCCGGCGAAGTCGCCCGGCCAGGCCTCCACCGCCGCCTCGATGGCCTCGATGTTCGGCGCCACGGCCTGGCGGACGACGGCGCGGAACAGGTCCTCCTTGGTCTCGAAGTAGAGGTAGAGCGCGCCCTTGGAGACGCCGGCGCGGGCGGCGATCTCGTCGAGCCGGGCGGCGGCGAAGCCCTTCTCCGCGAACACCGCGAGCGCCGCGGAGACGATCTCCGCGGGCCTTGCGTCCTTGCGGCGCCGCCAGCGCGGCTGGCCTGAGGGAAGCATCGGATCGTCTCTAATAACTGACCGGTCAGTTATTAATACGCCCGCGGACGCACCCTCGCAAGCCCGCGGTTCGGCGAACGCGGGTCTCCTTAATCGTTATGGTTAACGAACGTGAACGGGGGCGAAACAAAGCATGTCCGAATCACTTACCTCCAGCGATTCGGCATTTGTTCCCTACAAGGTATTGTATGCCTTCGCGAATTAACCACAATTCGGAAGTTGGAGCCTGAGCGCGTCGCGTGCGCGATTCCGCCGCGGAAGCGCCGGGGACATGATGCCGACGGCATCGTGTCCCCGATCCTGGTCGATGGTCTGAAGTGAAGGGGGACACGATGCTTTCGGCATCATGTCCCCGGTCGCGCCCTGTCGCGGACTGGCGCCCCGCGCTTGACGGGGCCGGGCGGCTTGCCTATACCGCGCGCTCCCGAGCGGGGCCCCGTCCCGCCCGATCCCAATCCTTTGCGAAGGTCGCAAGATTATGTCGCGTCGCTGCGAGCTTACGGGCGTCGGCCCGATGGTCGGCCACAACGTGAGCCACTCGAACATCAAGACCAAGCGCCGCTTCCTGCCGGCCCTGGCCCCCGCGAGCCTGCAGTCCGAGGCCCTCGGCCAGACCTTCAAGCTGCGCATCACCAACGCGGCCCTGCGCACGGTCGACTTCAAGGGCGGCCTCGACGCCTTCCTGCTCGGCTCGCGCGACGAGGCCCTGTCGGCCAAGGCGCTGAAGATCAAGAAGCAGGTCAAGGCCAAGCTGGCGACCGCCCAGGCCGCCTGAGGCGCTTCAGAAATCCGAACACGGGAAGAGGCCGGCGGAGACGCCGGCCTTTTTCGTTTTCGATGATGGGATAGGCCGATAGATCACCCTGGGACGCCGCGGTCGCAGGTTGGCGCCGCAGGATTTTGACCACGAACCACACGAACGCGAAGGTGGAAGCGGTTGCGGTTGAGCCTGCTCCGACCTGTTCGTGTGGTTCGTGTGGTTCGTGGTTCCTTCCAATGGCGGTCGACAGGCCTCCGTCGGTCCCGGTGCGGAACGGCGGCCGAAGCCCTACGCGTCCGCCTTGGCCTTCAGCGTGCCGTCGAGCAGCTTCAGCAGTTCGGTCCAGTGCCGCTCGGCGGCCTCGCGGTTGTAGACCGGCATGTCGGGCGGGGCGTAGCCGTGGCGGGCGCCGGGGTAGATGGTGACCTCGTTGTCGACGCCGGCGTCGGTGAGGGCCTTGGCGAGGCGCTCGGCCTGCTCGGGCGGGAAGCCCGCGTCCTCGTCGCCGCCGGCGATGTAGACCTTCGCCTTGATCTTCGGCGCCAGCAGGTGCGGGCTGTCCGGCGCGTCCGTGGCCAGGCGCGAGCCGTGGAAGCCGCCCACGGCCGCCACCCGGTCCGGGAAGTTGCCGGCGGCCCTCAGGGCATGGCCCGCGCCCATGCAGTAGCCGGTGACGCCCACAGGGCCCGGCTTCACGGCCGGCTGCTTGGCCAGCCAGTCGAGGAAGGCGCCGGTGTCGCGCGTCGAGCGCTCGACGTCGGTCGAGGCCATGAACTTGCCGAAGCGCTCGCGCCGCGCGGCCTCGTCCTTGAACGCCTCGGCGATGTTGATCGGCTCGTAGGGGCCGGCGCGCCAGAACATGTCGGGCAGCAGCACGAAGTAGCCGTGGCTCGCCAAGCGCTCGCACATCTCGAACAGCGCCGGCCGGATCGCCGGGGCGTCCATGAAGAAGATCACGCCGGGCCAGGGGCCCTGCCCCTCGGGCTGGAAGGTGAAGGCCCTGGCCGGGCCGTCGGGAGTGGGGATCGAAACGTCGGTTCGCATGAAAATGGTCCTCCCTTCTTCAAAGTTTCAAATGTTCAGAACGAGATCGCGTCCGGCCTCCTTGACGTCGGTGCAGCCGGTCAGGGCCATGGCCATGCGCAGCTCGCCGCGCAGGATCTGCAGCATGTGGGCGACGCCGGCCTCGCCGCGGGCGCCCAGCGCCCAGGCCCAGGCGCGGCCGATCAGGCAGGCCTTGGCCCCGCAGGCGAGCGCCTTCAGCACGTCGAGGCCCGAGCGCACGCCGCCGTCCATCAGTACGGTCAGATCCTGGCCGACCGCCTGGACGATCGGCGGCAGGGCGCGGATCGACGAGGAGACCCCGTCCAGCTGCCGGCCGCCGTGGTTGGAGACGACGATGCCGTCGACGCCGCAGCGCACGGCGTCGTGGGCGTCGGCGACGTCGAGCACGCCCTTCAGCACGATCGGGCCGTCCCAGTGCTCGCGCACCCACTCGATGTCCTTCCAGGTGACGGACGGGTCGAAGTTGCGCCCGATCCAGGACCAGAAGTCGGTGATGGTCTTCAGCTCGGCCGAGGCGCCGGCGACGTTGCCGAGCGTGTGCGGCTTGCCGCCGAGCTGGACGTCGAACAGCCAGTCCGGATGAGCCAGGCCGTCCAGCACCTGGTTCATCCGCGCCCGGGCCGTGGTCGCGATCATGCCGTTGCGGGTGTCGCGGTAGCGCGCGCCCGGCATCGGCAGGTCGACGGTGAAGAGGAGCACCGGGCTGCCGACCGCCTTGGCCCTGGCCAGCACCTCGGCCATGAAGCCGCGGTCCTTGATCATGTAGAGCTGGAACCAGGGCGGGGCCGCGGCGGCCGCCACCTCTTCCAGGGTGCAGACGCCGACGGTCGACAGGCTGAAGGGCACGCCGGCGGCCTTGGCCGCTCGCGCCGCCTGGGCCTCGCCGCGGCGGGCGTACATGCCGGCAAGGCCCACGGGGGACAGCACCACCGGCATGGACAGAGCCTCGCCGAACACCTCGGTGGCGAACGACAGTTTCGAGACGTCCTTCAGCACCCGCTGGCGCAGGTTCAGACGCACCAGGTCGTCGACGTTGGCCGCCAGGGTCTGCTCGGCGTAGGAGCCGCCGTCGATGTAGTCGAACAGCACCTTGGGCAGGCGCCGGCGGGCCGCTTCGCGGTAATCGTCGACGCTGGCGAGGGTCATGGCTTCGCCGCAGCCCCGTCCGCCGGCGGCGTCCAGTCGAAGGCCATCAGCAGGGTGCGCTGGTCCTTCTTGGCGAAGTTGTCGTCACTGATCAGCCAGAAGCGGCGCGTCCCGTCCGGCCGCTTCGTCACGGCCACGCCCTCGATGTTGTCGATCGTCATCGACGGGCCGATCTCCAGCACGTCCCGATAGCCGGGCCTCAGGTGGGTGACGGGGTTCTCGATCACGGCGATCCTCACGTGGGTCCCGGTGACCGGGTCCCAGTGGTGATGCTCGACCACCAGGTCGCCGTCGTCCAGTTCGAACAGCGCCGGCAGGCGCCAGCCGGGCGGCGGCGGCAGCTGGCCCTGGGCCTTGTAGCAGCGGCTCGTCAGGCGGCAGAGCCACAGCTGGCCATCCTCGATCCCGACCCAGTAGGCGTCCGCGCCCTGGGACGGGGCCAGCGCCAGCGCCTCCATGCCCTGGTTGGAGGGCATCTCCACCGGCGGCATGGGGACGGCGCGCGGCCGTCCGCCGCCGGCGGGATAGAGCCAGATGCGGTGGCGGCGCTCGAAGCTGACCATCAGGTCGCCGTTCGGCCACACCGCCACGCCCTCGGCGTCGGCGTCCTTCTTGCCGTCCAGCGGCCGGCCGTCCTCGCCCTTCAGGCGCACGATCCTGGCCTGGTCGATCCCCGTCAGGCGCCCGTCGGGGCCGAGGACGACGTGGGCGGTCAGCAGCGAGCCCTCGTCGCTCTCGCTGGTCAGATGGCCGTCGCCGGTCATCTTCAGGTCCGAGAAGCCGCCGAAGAGGCCGGTGCCGGGGCTGGTCAGCTGCAGGGCGCCGGCGAAGCGGAAATTGCCGATGTGGTCGCGCGCCGGATCGGCCGGATCGAGCGGCAGCGCCTGGGCGACGATGCGGATCGGCCCCTCGTGCGCGTCGCCGCGGTGGGCGGCGACGGGGCCGCAGGCGGCCAGCAGGATGGCGGCGAGCGCCGCAGCGCCCGCCAGCCTCAAGGCGCGAGCTCGCGCACCGGCCGCGTCGCCTTGGCCGGCGCCGGCGTCACCGAGGGCGGCGCCTGCAGCAGGCTCGCCACGGTCTTCTTGGTCACGGCCCTGGGCTCCTCCTCGAAGAGGGAAGCCAGCTGCTCGGTAATCACCCCCCCCAGCTGCTCGACGTCGACGATGGTGACGGCGCGGCGGTAATAGCGGGTGACGTCGTGGCCGATGCCGATGGCGATCAGCTCCACCGGGCTCTTGCCCTCGATCTCGGCGATCACCTTCCTGAGGTGGCGCTCGAGGTAGTGGCCGGAGTTCACCGACAGGGTGGAGTCGTCGACCGGTGCGCCGTCGGAGATGACCATCAGGATGCGGCGCTGCTCGGGGCGCCCGATCAGGCGCTGGTGCGCCCACATCAGGGCCTCGCCGTCGATGTTCTCTTTCAACAGGCCCTCGCGCATCATCAGGCCGAGGTTCTTGCGCGCGCGCCGCCAGGGCGCGTCGGCAGACTTGTAGACGATGTGGCGCAGATCGTTCAGGCGGCCGGGGGAGGGCGGCTTGCCCGCCTTCAGCCAGTCGTCGCGCGAGGCGCCGCCCTTCCAGGCGCGGGTGGTGAAGCCCAGGATCTCGACCTTCACCGCGCAGCGCTCCAGCGTGCGGGCGAGGATGTCGGCGCAGACCGCCGCCACCATGATCGGCCGCCCGCGCATGGAGCCGGAGTTGTCGATCAGCAGCGAGACCACCGTGTCGCGGAACTCGGTGTCCTCTTCCTGCTTGAAGGAAAGCGGCGCGGTGGGGTCGACGATGACCCGCGTCAGGCGCGCGACGTCCAGCAGGCCTTCTTCGAGGTCGAAGCTCCACGAGCGGTTCTGCTGCGCCAGCAGGCGGCGCTGCAGCCGGTTGGCCAGGCGCGCGACGACGTTGGAGAGGTTGGCCAGCTGCTGGTCGAGGTAGGCGCGCAGCCGCGTCAGCTCTTCCGGCTCGCACAGCTCCTCGGCCGTGACCACCTCGTCGTGGGCGGTGGTGAACACCTTGTACGGCGGCTCGGGCCGGCCGTGGTCCTTGACGTCGGGCCGGGCGGGCTTGTCGCCCTCGGCGCTGTCGAGTTCCTCGTCCGAGGGCTCTGCGGTCTCGTCCTCCTCGACCTCCGTCAGGGTGCTCTCGGCGGTCTCGGATTCGCGGTGGCTCTTTTCGCTGTCGTCCAGGCTCGCGCTCTGCGGGGCCTGGTCCTCGCCTTCGCCCTCGCCCTCGTTCGAGCTTTCCGACTCGCCGTCCTGGCTCTCGTCCTCCTGCACGTCCTGTTCGGGCGCGTCGGTGAGGTCGTCGCTCATCTGCAGGTCGCGCACGACGGCGCGGGCGATGCGGGCGAAGGCCTTCTGGTCCTCGATGGCGCCGGTCAGGCGGTCCAGGTCCTCGCCGGCCTTGGCCTCGATCTCGTCGCGGAAGGCGTCGACCAGGGCCTTGGCCGCCGGCGGCGGCGCATCGCCGGTGAGCCGCTCGCGCACCATCAGGGCGACGATGTCGGCCATCGGAGCGGCGTCGCGATCGACGAGGTGGGCGAAGCCCTTGCGCTGGACGTTGTGCTCCCAGACCGCGGCCAGGTTCTCGCGCACGCCGCCCAGGGCATTGGCGCCGATGGCCTCGATGCGCGCCTGCTCGAGCGCGTCATAGACCACCGCCCCCTCGGCCGACTTCGGCCGCGAGCGGGTGTGCACCGCCTCGTCGTGGTGGGCGACGCGCAGGGCCATCTGGTCGGCGAGGCCGCGGATGCGGGTGGTCTCCGGGCCCGAGAGCTCGCGCGGCGGATGCGGCAGCACCGCGCGGTGGCCCGACAGGTTCGGCCCGTCGCCGGAGAACACGACCTCGAGGTCGGGCTGCTCAGCGAGCGAGCGCGCCGCGTGGGCGATCGCGCGCTTGAAGACTTCGGCCGGGCTTTCCTTCTGGGACATGGCGCCGGGTTCATAGCGGGAAAATGGGGACGCACACCACCCCCACTGTCCCCGCAAGGCCATCCTGGATGGAGAAAGTGGTGTGTGTCCCCACTTTCCTTAACGTCGCGCCAGGGTCACCGGATCGGTCCTAGGGTCGTCGGCGGCGTA
>DASZQQ010000401.1:0-3557 GCA_035549595.1 Caulobacteraceae bacterium | reverse complement strand
CTCGCGCTTCTCGGCGGTGACGATCACCGGCTCGACGGCGCCGGCGGCGGGGGTGTCGGCGGGAGCCTGGGCGTTCGCGGTTCCGGCGAGGCCGAGGGCGGCGAGGGCGGCGGTGGCCTGGCGGCGCATGAACGATCCGGTGCAAGGGCGCCGGCGGGGTCCGGCGGACGAAGTTTCTTGGTCCTGATAAAGGCATATCCGCGGCGCCGCAACGAAGCGCGCTGGCGGTGGGCCGCCCGACCTTCTAGTTTGGCGCCGCCATGGCCCCTCCCCTGAAGATCCTGCTCGCCGCCCCCCGGGGTTTCTGCGCCGGCGTGGACCGCGCCATCCAGATCGTCGAGCGGGCGGTCCGCAAGTACGGCGCCCCGGTCTATGTGCGCCACGAGATCGTGCACAACCGCCATGTGGTGGACCGCCTGAAGGCCATCGGCGCGGTGTTCGTCGAGGAGCTGTCGGAGTGCCCAGACGACCGGCCGGTGGTGTTCTCGGCCCACGGCGTGCCCAAGCAGGTGCCGGCCGAGGCCGACGCGCGGCGGATGCTGTACCTCGACGCCACCTGCCCGCTGGTCTCCAAGGTGCACGTCGAGGCGGCGCGGCATTTCGAGGCGGGCCGCGAGATCGTGCTGATCGGCCACGCAGGCCATCCCGAGGTGGTCGGCACCATGGGCCAGCTGCCGCCGGGCGCGGTGACCCTGATCGAGGACCTGGACGACGCCGCGGCGTTTACGCCGAAGGACCCTGCCAACCTCGCCTTCGTCACCCAGACGACCCTCTCGGTCGAGGACACCCAGGATCTGGTCGAGGCCCTGCGCCGGCGCTTCCCGTCGATCAGCGCGCCGCACAAGGAAGACATCTGCTACGCCACCACCAACCGCCAGGAGGCGGTCAAGCGGCTGGCGGCGGACTGCGACCTGCTGCTGGTGGTGGGCTCGCGCAACTCCTCGAACTCCGTGCGCCTGGTCGAGGTGGGGATGAAGGCCGGGGCCCGCGCCGCCAGGCTGATCGACGACGCCTCGGGCCTGGACTTCGCCTGGCTGGACGGGGTGGCGACGCTCGGCCTCACCGCCGGCGCCTCGGCCCCCGAGATCCTCGTCCAGGGCGTCATCGAGGCCCTGTCCGCCCGCTACGACGTCGCCATCGAGGAGGTGAGCGGCGAACTGGAGACCGTGACCTTCAAGCTGCCCCGCGCGGTGGCGGGGTAGATCCCGACCTGGCGTGTGTCCGTATCCAGGCCGTCAGGGCGCTCTGGTCCAGGGTTCCGGCGGCGACCGCGAACATGACGCGCGCCGCGTCCGCGGGGTCCGCCGTCAGCTCGAGCCCGTTGACGCGCAGAAACAGACCGAGCGCCAGAAAGGCGACGCGCTTGTTGCCGTCGACGAACGGATGGTTCGCCGAAAGGGCCATGGCATAGACCGCCGCCAGCTCCGCCAGGTCGTCTATGTCATCGTACAGGAACCTGTTCACCGGTCTGGCGAGCGCCGAGTCGAGCAAGCCTTCATCCCTGACGCCGGATCGGCCGCCATGCAGTCCGAGCGTCCTGGCGTGCAGCACGAGAAGCGCCTGCCTGCTGAGCCATCGAGGCTCCGCCATTACTTCGCCAAGGCGCGGAACGTGTCGCGGTAGCGATCCATGAAGTCTTCGCCGAGCGCGATCTCCTCGGCCACGCGCGGATCGTAGGCCGAGACGATCATCTCACCGCCGGGAGCCTCGGTCAGAAACAGGGTGTCGCCCTTGGCGACACCGAGCCTGGCCAGCGCCTCCTTCGGCAGGACGACTCCGACGGAGTTACCCACCTGAACCAGTTTCACGGCGATCATGTCGTGACCCTATCGTAATAACGGACGTCATACCACAGTCGGCGGCTTGACGGGACACATCCCCTCGCCGATCAGGGGCCGTGGCCGTCTACACCGACATCAGCGACGCCGAACTCGAGGCGTTCCTCGCCGACTACGACCTCGGCAAGCCCCTGGCGTTCAAGGGCATCGCCGAGGGCGTGGAGAACTCCAACTTCATGCTGGAGACCGAGACCGGCCGCTTCTTCCTGACCATCTACGAGCGGCGGGTGAACCCGGCCGACCTGCCGTTCTTCCTGGGCCTGCTGACGTGGCTGGCCGAGCACGGCTTTCCGAGCGCGACGCCGGTCGCCGACCGCCAGGGCCGCACGCTGAAGAGCCTCAGGGACAAGCCCGCGGCGATGGTCACCTTCCTGCCCGGCCTCTCGGTCCGCCGCCCCGGCGTCGGCCACTGCCGCGAGGCGGGCGAGGGCCTAGCCTGGCTGCACCAGGCGGGCGAGGGCTTCGCCGGACGGCGAGCCAACGACCTCGGCCAGAAGGCCTGGGCGCCGTTCTTCGAGCCGCTGGAGGCCGCCGCCGAGGCCCTGAAGCCGGGTCTGGCCGCCACCATCCGCCGCGACCTCGCCGAGATCGACGCGACCTGGCCAAAGGCCCTGCCCGAGGGCGTGATCCACGCCGACTTCTTCCCCGACAACGTCTTCTTCCGCGACGGCCGCTTCGCCGGGGCGATCGACTTCTATTTCGCCGCCTGGGACATGCTGGCCTACGACATCGCCGTGGCTTTGAACGCCTGGTGCTTCGAACAGGACGGCAGCTTCAACGTCACCGCCGCGCGGGCCATGGTCGACGGCTACCAGCGCCGCCGACGCCTGTCGGACGCGGAGAAAGGGGCCCTGCCGGTGCTGGCCCGCGGCGCGGCGATGCGGTTCTTCCTGACCCGCCTGAAGGATTGGGGCGCGACCCCGGCCGGCGCCCTGGTGCGGCCGAAGGACCCGCTGGAGTACGAGCGCAAGCTGGCGGTGCACCGGGAGGCGGCGCGCTCGGCCGACGGCCTTTCCCTGTTCGAGGTCCAGGCGTGACGCCGCAGGTGGTGATCTACACCGACGGCGCCTGCCGCGGGAATCCGGGACCGGGCGGCTGGGGCGCGATCCTGATCTCGGGCGAGAACGAGAAGGAGCTCAAGGGCGGGGAGCTGGCGACCACCAACAACCGCATGGAGCTGATGGCCGCGATCCAGGCGCTGGAGGCGCTGAAGCGGCCGTGCCGGGTCGAACTGCACACCGACAGCCAGTACGTGAAGAACGGCATCACCGAGTGGATGCGGGCCTGGAAGGCGCGAGGCTGGAAGACCGCCGCCAAGGAGCCGGTCAAGAACGACGACCTGTGGAAGCGGCTCGACGAGGCGCGGCTGCGCCACGAGGTGACGTGGAAATGGGTCAAGGGCCACGCCGGCCACGCCCTCAACGAGCGCGCCGACGAACTGGCCCGCAAGGGGATGCTGGAGCGCCTGGGAGAGCTCTGAGGCCGGCGCGGGACTTGCACCGCGCACGGCGCCGCCCTCGTGGGCGCCTTGCTTTAAGACACCGCGCCGTAGGATCGTAGCCGCGCCATGACCGGACCCATCGACCCGATCCGTCCCGCTGCCGCCGCCCGCCGTTCGCGCGCGCGCTCGGCCGAGCGCGAACGCGAGGTCGAGGACGAGCCGCAGACCCTGCCGGCGGTGATCGTCCAGGCCCCCGAACCGGAGCCGGCGCCGGCCCA
>DASZQQ010000400.1:0-2293 GCA_035549595.1 Caulobacteraceae bacterium | reverse complement strand
CCGTGCACAGGTCCGCGGCGATGTTCGGCGGCGTCATCTGCTTGCCCGCGACGCTCAGCTGGTAGCCACCGTCGCGGAACACCATGCGCGGCGCCTGGTCCTTCAGGTGCTCGGGGAACCGGTTCACCCAGCAGTCGGTCTCCAGCATATGGCTGTCGGCCGAGACGATCACCGTGCCCTCGGGCCACGCGCGCGTCGCGGCCTGCGCCTTCCGCTGCGGCGAGAGGGGGATGCCCACCATCTCGGGGATCTCGAGCACAAAGCCGTCATGAGGCATGAGCGGGCCTCCTTCACATCGTCCCGGCGCCGTCCGCCGTGCGCCGTGGCTCGAAGTGAAACGCGTTTCAAAATTCTCGGCAATTGAAATCTCGGAGAGACGACGGTCCGGCATTCGCGCCGGCCATGACGCCCATGGTGACGCCTGTTTCAAAGCCTGCGCGCGGCCTCGCGCGCGTCGATCGCCGGTCCCCGCCCGCCGGCCTGGGGATGTTCGCCACGCCGCGCGCGATCCCGCGCTGGGCGCTGCCGCTGCTGGTGGCGGCGAGCTTCCTGCTGATCCTGGTTCCGTTCGCGGCGATCGAGATCCCGCCGCTGACGGACTATCCGAACCACCTCGCCCGGTTCTGGCTGATCGCCGGGGGCGTGACGCAGCCGCCGATGCCGCGGTTCTTCGCCATCGACTGGTCGCGCGTCTCGACCAACATGGGCCTGGACCTGATGGTCCTGGCGCTCTCGAAGGTCGCCTCGGGCTTCACCCTGGCGCGCGCGGCTATGGTGCTGGCGGCCCTGGCGCCGCCGCTGGGCGCCCTGGCCCTGAACCTGCGCCTCTGGCGCCGGTTCGACCCGTGGCAGGCGCTGCTGCCGCTGGCGGCGTGGTCGACGACCTTCCTGATGGGGTTCCTGAACTTCCAGATCGGCCTGGGCCTCGCGCTCGCCTTCGCCGCCCTCGACCCGATGTTCCTGCGTGGGCCAAAGGCCCTGGAGCCTTCCCCGGTCAGGTCGAATCGACCTGACCGGGACAAGAAGGCTCGATTCTTCGAGTTTGAGCGCCTCCTGATCGCCCAACCGGTTCCCACTTTGGCGGGAGGCGCTCTGGCCCTCGTCCGCGTCCCCCTGGGCCTCGTCCTGGCCGCCAACCACCTCTTCGCCCTGCTGTTCTACGCCGTGCTGCTGGCGGGCCTGGCGTTCGGGCGCGAGGGCGCCTTGCCGCCGCGCTGGCCGGCGCTGTTCCCGCGGCTGCGGCGGGCTGCGCTCGCCGGCGCCTGGTGCCTGATCCCGCTCGCCATGGTCGTGCTCTGGGGCCGGGCCCTGCCGGGCAGCCAGGTCGGCGGCTTCGCCGAGTTCCACTACGATTCCGTCGCCGGCGTCCTCACGGCCCTGGTCTCGCCTCTCGTCACCTACAACGTGCCGCTCGAGCTGGTCATCGCGATCCTGCTCGGCGCCTTCGTCACCCTCCTGGCCCGGCGCGGCCTGATCGAGGCGCACACCGGCCTGCTGGTGGCTGCGATCGGCCTGGAGGTGCTATCGCTGCTGACGCCGAACTACGCGGCCGGCACCGGCTGGGTCGCCCGGCGCATGCCGATCATGGCCCTGCTGGCGGCCGCCTCGGCGGTGCGCCTGACCCCGGCCGGGGCCGCCAGAGCTGGCTTCGCCTTCAGCGCCGCCGCCCTCGCCATGGTCGCCGGCCGCACCGGCTGGGTGGCCTGGAACTGGACGGCGATGCAGCCCAACATCGCCGCCGTCGAACAGGTGCTGGCCGAGGTGCCGGCCGGCGCCGCGGTGCTGCCCGCCCAGCACAAGCCCAGCGGCTGGAGCCGCTTCATCGCGCCGCCCGGGCGCTACATCTTCAGCGTCGACGACCCCACCTTCCGGCATTACGCGGCCCTGGCCACGCCCCTGCGCCGCGCCTTCGTCCCCAACCTGTTCTCCTCGCTCGGCAAGCAGCCGCTGCAGATCCTCGGCGACTGGGATCCGCTGGTGGAGCACGACGGCGCCGACCTGGCGTCGGTGAGCAGCCTCAACCAGCCCCCGACGAAGAAATCGCCGCGCTACCTCGCCGGATGGCGCAGCCGGTTCGACTATCTGCTGGTCCTGAACGCCGACCTGCCGGACGCGCACGGCCCGTTCCGGCCGCCCCCCGGAGTCACCCTGGTCGCCGACCGCGGCTTCGCCCA
The DNA here is from genome assembly GCA_035549595.1 of Caulobacteraceae bacterium. Lineage (GTDB taxonomy): Bacteria > Pseudomonadota > Alphaproteobacteria > Caulobacterales > Caulobacteraceae > Acaudatibacter. The sequence continues at coordinate 119 of DASZQQ010000400.1, read as the reverse complement.
GTTGTGGAAGATCCAGCGGTAGCCGGGGGCGGGTCGGTCCTCGCGTTCCGGAATGCTGGAGTTGGCCGCCGCTCGCCTCTAGAGTGTGCGGCGGCGAACAGGGGGCCGCTCGCCGGACG
>DASZQQ010000399.1:0-5674 GCA_035549595.1 Caulobacteraceae bacterium | reverse complement strand
GGCGTGATCCGCGCCCAGATCCCGACCGCGATCCTGATGCTGATCGCCAACACGACCCTGATGTACGTCCTGGTGTACCGATGAGCCTCTTCACCCAAGACCACGCCCGGTCCTTCGCCGCCATCGCCATGGGGCACATCGGCCGGGAGTATCCGAACAAGCTCGACCACGTGCTGACCGGCCCTCAGGACCTGGAAGGCCCGCGGGCCCTGCACCCGATCTTCTACGGCAGCTTCGACTGGCACTCGGCCGTGCACAGCCACTGGCTGCTGGCCCGCTGCCACCGGCGCTTTCCGGACCCGGCCATCGCCGCGCGCCTGGACGAAGCCTTCACCGAGGCCAACGTGGCCGGCGAGCTGGCCTACCTCGCCCGCCCGTCCGCACGCGGGTTCGAGCGGCCGTACGGCTGGGGCTGGCTGCTGGCGCTGCAGGCCGAGCTGGAGGCGGCGACCTCGCCGGAGGGGCGGCGCTGGGCGGCGGCGATGAAACCGCTGGCTCGTGCCTTCGCCGAGCGCTTCCGCACGTGGCTGCCCAAGGCGCTCTATCCGGTGCGGACCGGCGTGCACTCCAACACCGCCTTCGCCTGCGCCCTGGCCCTCGAATACGCCGACCGCTGCGGCGACGCGGTGCTGGGCGCCCAGCTGCGCCGCGACCTCCTGGGCTGGTACGCCGGGGACGCCGACTGCCAGGCCTGGGAGCCGAGCGGCTCGGACTTCCTGTCGCCGGCCCTCGTCGAGGCCGAGTGCATGCGCCGGGCGCTCGAGGCCGGGGCCTTCGAGGCCTGGTTCGCCCGCTTCCTGCCCAGGCTCGGCCGCCGCGAGCCCGCGACCCTCTTCACGCCGGCCGAGGTCAGTGACCGCAGCGACGGCCAGATCGCCCACCTCGACGGCCTCAACCTCAGCCGCGCCTGGTGTTTCCGCAGCCTGGCCGACGCCGCCGGACCCGAAGCCCGCCCGGTCCTCCTGGAGGCGGCCGACGAACACCTCGCCGCAGCCATGCCGCACCTCTCCGGCGACTACATGGGCGAACACTGGCTCGCCACCTTCGCCCTCCTCGCCCTCGACGGCGACGGCGTGTGACGCGGACGCTGCGCAGGTCGAGACCGAACCGTGTAACGCCAAGAACGCCAAGAACGCCAAGACGCCAGGGGGTTTGCCGATCTCGCGCGGAGCCCGCCAAATGATAGCGACGCTGGCGCGTCGCGAGCCCTCTTGGCGTCTTGGCGTCCTTGGCGAACTTGGCGTTGAAAGCTCGCTCGTGGAGGCCCCCAAGGCGGTCGGAAGACGGAGGAGGTCTAGCCGAAGCCCTTGCCCCCGGTCCGCCAGAGGACGAAGGCGAACATGTCGGCCGCCAGGGCGTCGGCCTGGGCGCGGGTGGAGCCGATGCCGTGGCCGGCGTCGAAGTCGACGCGCAGGAGCACCGGCTTGCCGCTGCTGGTGGCCGCCTGCAGCCGCGCGGCCATCTTGGCGACGTGGAACGGGGCGACGCGCGGGTCCTGGGCGCCGGTGACGCAGAGCACGGCCGGGTAGGCGACCCCGTCCTTGACCGCCTGGTACGAGTCCATGGCCAGGAGACCCTTGAACCCGGCCTCGTCGTCGATCGCGCCCCACTCGGGGATCTCGCCGAAACTGTCCTGCTCGGCGACGTAGCGCAGCGGGTCGGACCAGCCGACGTTGGAGATCGCCGCGGCGAAGAGGTCCGGCCGCTCGGTGATCGACCGGCCCACGGTGATGCCGCCGGCCGACGTGCCGGTGATGGCCAGGTGCGGCGTCGAAGTGATCTTCTCGGCGATCAGGTGCTCGCAGCAGTCGATCATGTCGCGCCAGGTGTTGTACTTGGTCGCCTTCTGGCCGGCGAAGTGCCACTCGCGGCCGTACTCCCCGCCGCCGCGGACGTGGGCCACGGCGTAGATGCCGCCGGCGTCGAGGAACGGCAGGCGGCTGGCCGCGAAGCTCGGCGAGTTCGAAATCTGGTAGGCGCCGTAGCCGTCGACCAGGCAGGGGTTCGAGCCGTCGCGAGGGAAACCCTTGCGGGCGATGACCGAGACCGGGACCTTCACCCCGTCGCGCGCCGTGGCGAAGGTGCGGAAGGACTCGTAGGGGCTGAGGTCGAGCTTCGGCAACGGCGCGAGGCCGCCGTCGGCGAGCTTGCCCGCGGCCGGATCGAACCGCCACATCGAGCGCGGCTGCAGCCAGCCGGTGAGGTCGAACCAGGCCTCGTCGGTCTCGGGGGCCGTATAGACCGCCCGCACGCTGCCCTCGTAGGGGAGGGGAAGGTCGGCGACGCCCTTGGCCGAGATCGTCTTCACCCGCTCGACGCCGCCGTCCATCAGCGTCACGAACACCGCGCTCTTCGAGGCGTTGAGGTTCTCCGCCACCATAGGCCCCTGGGCGATCACCTCGCTCGCCGTGGCAAGGTCGGGCGCGGCGAGGGCGGTCTTCAGCACCCGGCCGCGCGGGGCGTCCCTGTTGGCCAGCAGAAAGAGGTCCGGCCCGACCACCGCATAGGCCGTGACCGCGTCGGGGAAGTCGCAGACGCGGGCCCAGACCGGCTTGCCGGCCAGCACCGCCTCGGTGTCCGCGACATAGAAGGCCGCCTCGGTGCGGATGTCGGTCACCGCCGCGATCACCCGCCTGCCGCCCGGCTGCACGGTGACGAACGGGGTCTGGTTCGACTCCATCGGGATGCCCGCGACGAGGCCGCGCTTCAGCACGGCGGGGTCGGTCGCCGGGTCCGTGCCGATGCGATGGAAGCGGGCGACCCCGTCAAGGTAGTACTCGGGCGTGCGAAGCTCGCCGACGAAGCGGGTGTAGAAGAAGCCCGAACCGTCCGGAAGCCACGAGGGCTGGGCCGAGTCGGTCTTGTCGATGCGCTCGGGCAGGACCTGGCCGCTGCCCACCTCCATCACGTGTAGCACCGAGGCCTCCGAGCCCGCCGGCGAGAGGCCGTAGGCCAGGCGCGCGCCGTCGTCGCTGGCGCGCCACCAGTCCAGCGACATGTGCTGGCCGTTCGAGCCCATGGTGGTCGGGTCGATCAGGGTGCGGACCTTGCCGTCTGCCTCGCGCACGAAGAGCTTGTAGTTGTCGGCCCCCACCGGCCGCTGCTCGAAGAAGAGCCGCGGTCCGGCCTGCTGCACCGCCACGGTCACCGCCGTGTCGCCCGAGACCGCGCTGATCTTCGCCTGCAGGGCGGCGCGGCCGGGGATCGCGTCCAGCACCTGGTGCGCCCAGGCGTTCTGGCCCTTGAGGAACGGCAGCCAGTCCGGGTCCTTGGGGTTCTCCATCCAGCGATAGCGGTCGACCACCTCGACGCCGAACAGGGTCTCCTTGGCCGGCTGCACCCGCGCCACGGGCGGGCCCGACAGGGCGAAAGCGGGGGAGGCTGTGCTGAAGGCGCCCAGGGCCGCGCCGGCGGCCAGCAGTCGGCGTCTGTCGAGGTCCATGGTCCGGCTCCCTGAACGCGGGCGCCGGGGCGCCTCACCAGTTCCACATCGTCCCGTCCTCGAGCCGCGCGATGGGCAGCTGGCGGGGTTCGTAGGGATACTTCGCCGCGAGCGCCTCGTCGATCTCAACTCCGTGGCCGGGCGCGTCGCCGGGGAAGAGGGCGCCGTTCGCGAAGCTGTAGGCGTGCGGGAAGACGGCGTCGGTCTCGGGCGTGTGGCGCATGTACTCCTGGACGCCGAAGTTCGGCACCCAGGTGTCGAAGTGCAGCGCCGCCCCCATGGTCACGGGCGAGAGGTCGGTGGCGCCGTGGCAGCCGGTCTTCACCTGCCAGACCGAGGCGAAGTCGGCGATGCGGCGCAGGTGCGTGATGCCGCCGGCGCCGACCACCGTGGCGCGGATGTAGTCGACCAGCTGCTCGGCGATCAGGTCCTTGCAGTCCCAGAGGGTGTTGAACACCTCGCCCACCGCCAGCGGCGTCGTGGTGTGGCGGCGGATCAGGCGGAAGGCCTCCTGGTTCTCGGCCGGGGTCGCGTCCTCCAGCCAGAACAGGCGGCAGGGCTCGAGCGCCTTGCCGAGCTGGGCCGCCTCCAGCGGCGTCAGGCGGTGGTGGGCGTCGTGCAGCAGGTGCACGTCCCAGCCGACACGCTCGCGGACGGCCTCGAACAGCTTCGGGGTGTGGGCCAGGTACTTGGGCGTCGACCAAACCGTCTCGGTCGGCAGGGCCGCGTCGGCCGGCTCGTAGAACATCTGGCCGCGGCCGACGCCATAGGTCTTTTGAAGACCGGGCACGCCGCTCTGGGCGCGGACGGCGCGGTAGCCCATCTCGACGTAGCGCTGCACCTCGTCGACGGTCTCGGCGATGTCGGCGCCGTTGGCGTGGCCGTAGACCATCACCCCGTCGCGGCTCGGGCCGCCGAGCAGGTCGTAGAGCGGAACGCCCAGCGCCTTGGCCTTGATGTCCCAGAGGGCGACGTCGACGGCGGCGATCGCCCGCATCGTCACCGGGCCCCGGCGCCAGTAGGCGCCGCGGTAGAGGTATTGCCAGATGTCCTCGATCGCCCGCGCGTCGCGCCCGATCAGGACCGGGATCACGTGCTCCTCGAGGTAGGCGGCCACCGCCTTCTCGCGCCCGTTCAGGGTCGCGTCGCCGATGCCGGTGACGCCTTGGTCGGTCTCGATCTTCAGGGTGACGAAGTTGCGCCCCGGCGAGGTGACGATCACCCGCGCCCCGGTGATGCGAAGCGGCCCGAAGCCGGCGCTCTTGGCGGTCACTTGGCGATTCTCCCCTTGTCCCTCCCCTTTATGGGGAGGGAAAGCTCGCGAGGCGAGCAGGGTGGGGAAGTCTGAAGCCGGCAATTCGCCAACCGGTCAGCCCACGAGCAGCCCACATTCCCCCACCCTGGCCGCTGCGCGGCCTGTCCCTCCCCACGAAGGGGGAGGGAGGGAAGCGCGGGGGTTACGGGTAGACCGGCTTGCCGTCCGGGCCCTTCAGCTGGGCGGTCCACTGCGAGCGGATCATGTCCTTCACCGGCTGCGGCAGGGCGATGTAGTCGAGCGAGGTCGCCGCGGCGTCGCCGTTCTTGTAGGCCCAGTCGAAGAAGGCCAGCACCGCCTTGGCCTTGGCCGCGTCGGCCTGTTGCTTGTGCATCAGGATGAAGGTCGCGCCGGTGATCGGCCACGACTGGGCGCCGGGCTGGTCGAGCAGCAGCAGGTAATTGCCCGGCGCCTTGGTCCAGTCGGCGCCGGCCGCGGCGGCGGCGAAGGCGGCGGCGGTCGGGTCCACGAACTGGCCGTCGTGGTTCTTCAGGTCCACGTAGGTCATCGTGTTCTGCTTGGCGTAGGCGTACTCGACGTAGCCGATCGAGCCGCCCGTCTGCTTGACGAAGGCGGCCACGCCGTCGTTGCCCTTGCCGCCCTGGCCGGTCGGCCAGTTGACGCTGTCGCTGGCGCCGACCTTGGAGGCCCAGTTCGGGCTCTGGCCGGCCAGGTAGGAGGTGAAGAGGAAGCTGGTGCCCGAGCCGTCCGAGCGGTGCACCACGGTGATCGGCAGGTTCGGCAGGGTGACGCCGGCGTTCAGGGCGGCGATCTTCGGATCGTTCCACTTGGTGATCACGCCCTGGAAGATGTCGGCCAGGACCTGGCCGGTCAGCTTCATCTGGCCGGGCTTGACGCCGGGCAGGTTCACGATCGGCACAACCCCGCCCATGACGGTCGGGAACTGCGTCAGGCCC